>CABQCB010000025.1 GCA_902462475.1 uncultured Oscillibacter sp.
CTGACGGGCGGGATCGAAGCACCAGTCGTTGAACTCGGTGACCATCTGGCCCTGATACACCTGGGTGTACAGGCCGCCGTTGGTGTTGGAGCCGGAGTCCTCGGAGTACTCGTTGGCCAGGGCGGCGAAGGAGTCCTCGGTGGCCTCGCCCTCTTTCCACTGAGCCAGCAGATCCTCTGCCTTGGCCTTGGTCTCGTCCTTGAGGGTCTGGAGATCAGACTCGTAGGTCTCGGACTCGGTGTCCAGAGTGCTGTCGTCGATCGTGAACAGGATGTGGCGCACGTCCACGGTGTCATATTCATCCCGGAAACGGCTGCCGAAGGAGACCACATAGTAGGCAGAGCCGGCCTCATCCTCCACCACGGCGGAGTCGCCGGCCTTGCGGGAGGAATCAAACAGCCACTCGCCCAGAGCGTCGGAGAAGTAGGTCACGCCGGTAGAGTCGGTGTAATAGGTATCCTCGTCGGCCTGGGACAAAGACTCCAGGCTCTGGCCGGCCTGGAAGGAGGCGTACATGGTGTCGGCCTTTTCCTTGGCCTCGGCCATGGCGTCGGCCTTCATCTCGTCGGTGACCTCCACGGTGTTGCCGTCTTCGTCAGTGGTGGGCACGGAGCCGCTGATACGCACGCTCTGATAGGCCACCTTGTCATAGCTGTTGGGGTTTTCGTTGTAGGCGGCGGTGAGGTCGTCCAGGGTATAGGTCAGGCCGTCGCTGTACTCCGTGGCGTAAGCCTGGGCCAGCATGGTCTCTTTCAGCTGCTCGGTGAAGATGCTCTCCGTCATCAGGCTGCCGTAGTTCATGGTCAAATACTGATCGAAAGAGGTGTAGTAGCCGGAGGCGGACACATTGTCCTTCAGGGTCTGCATGGAGCTGTCCAGCTCGGACTGCAGCTCGTCCGTCCAGGTGAAGCCGTTGGCGGCCGCGTCATCGTTGAGGGCCTTGACGGTGGTCATCTGCTGGAGGGTCTGGTCCAGGAAGTAGTCGAACCAGGTCTGGCCATCCTCACTGCCGGGATAGGCCTGATCCCGCAGATCCTGGGTGGTATCCAGGCCCAGATAGCTGATGAAATAGGAGTTCTGACTCAAAAAGCTCTGGTATACCTGCTGGAAATAGTAGTTCACTTCGCCGGCGGTGTACTTTTCATCGCCGATGGTGACGGCAGTGGTATGCTTTTGGATGATCTGGGACTTCCAGGTCAGGGAGACGACGGCCACGATGACGAACGCCACCGCGACGGCAGCATAGATCATGTTGCTGCGCTTTTCCGCCTTGCGCTGCTGTGCCTCGCGGGCGGTCTTGGGATCGGTCCAGTCTACGCCGGGCGTAGCTTGACGGGTCTTCTTTTCTCTTGATGCGCTCATTTGTTGTTTCAGTCCTCTCAAGTAATCGGTGCGGCTTCCGGAAAAACCGTTGGTCACGCACTTTGATATTATAATGGAAAAGCGCGCTTTCTGCAAGGGGAAATTCACTGGAAGAAGTGTATCCGTCCAAGCTGAAACCAGCCTGAAAAGAAAAAGCGGAGGTGTGCATGGCACATCCTCCGAAAACAAGGAACCCCGCGGCGGCCGTGTAGACCTCGTTATAACCTGCACCTTCACGGCCAGGTGGGTCGCCTCCAAGGCGCTTTATCGCTTCCAACTTCCAGCCGCAGACAGCAGCCGGGAGGCCTGCGAACCACGACTTGATCCGGCATCCCGTATAACGAAATGTGGGTTAAAAAAAGACCTATCACGAACCCCGCAGGGTACGATACATACGGTATCACAACCTGAGACGAAATGCAATCGAAACTGTGTTCGCCCCGGGAAATTTTCAGCAGGCGTCAGGACTCCTCGTCCTCGTCGCTGAACAGCTCTTCCATAAAGAGCTCATAGACGGCCTCGGCCTCTTCCTCCGTATCGGGGGTGGAGAGCAGGTCCTCGCCGTCTTCATGGATGACCTTCAAAATGATGAGACCGGATTCCTCCTCCGGGGTTTCCTCGCCCTCGGTCTCAGCGGGGAAGAAGGCCTGATACTGGGCGCCGTTATACTCCACAGAGGAGACAAACTCCAAAACAAGCTCCTGACCGTCCTCGTCGGTGACGGTGACAAACGTGGGGCCGAAATCTTCAGACATGGGCAATGGCTCCTTTTCCTCTTTGTTAGGCTTATTTTACCCGAAACAGACGGCAAATGCAAGCCGCCGAAGTTTTCAAAATTCGGAAAAGCAGACAGGCAGCGGCAAGAAATTTTTGCGACTTGGGTAAAAATATGAAAAAACGGGAACTTTTACATAGGAAATAACGACATTTTCAATGTTGACAGAGGATGGTACAATAAAAAGTATTATGGCGTACCATACGCCTCCGCTGTGGGGAAAATACCTGCTGCGGGCGGCTTTGCCGAAACATTTCATGAAAAGGAGGTGCTCTGCGTTGGAGCACAGAAAACGGGAAGCGGCGTCTGGCCAAAGCGGCAGCCGCCAGCCCAGACAGCGTAAAAGCACCGGGAAAGGAACCGGACGGCGCGTGGGCTTTATTGTGGGGACGGTGTTCCTCATCGGCCTTTGCACCACGCTGATGATCGCAGGAATCTTCATGACCTACGTGAAGACCACCCTGGTGCCTACGCTGGAGGTACGGGCAGAGGACTATACCATGAACCTCAGTTCCCGCATCTACTATCAGGACAAGGAAACCGGAGAATGGGTGGAGTACGAGACACTCTACGGTACGGAAAACCGTATCTGGGCGGATATCGAAGATATGCCGGACGCCCTGTGGCAGGCGGCGGTGGCCATTGAGGATCACCGCTTCTTTGAGCACAACGGCGTGGACTGGAGACGTACCATCGGCGCCACGGTGAACATGTTCATCGGCATGAAGGATACCTTCGGCGGCTCCACCATCACCCAGCAGCTGCTCAAAAACATGACCGGCGACAACAGCGGTACGGTCAACCGCAAGGTGCGGGAGATCTTCCGGGCTCTGGAGTTTGAGAAGAACTACACCAAAGAGCAGATCCTGGAGCTTTACCTCAACACCATTTACTTGGGCAAGGGCTGCTACGGTGTCCAGACCGCCGCCAACTACTACTTCGGCAAGGATGTGTCGGAGCTGTCTGTGGCGGAGTGCGCGTGTCTGATCGCCATCACCAACAACCCCTATCAGTACGGCCCCATGTCCACCCTGGTCATCACCCGGGATGACGGCACCCAGGTCACCGCCCGGGAGCTGAACAAGGAGCGTCAGGAGCAGATCCTCGACCGCATGGCCGGCCGGCAGGATACGGGCCTTTCGTACCTCACGGAGGAGGAGGCGGACGCCGCCAAGGCAGAAGTGCTCCAGTTCACCGACGGCAGTACCTCCGCGGACGATCTGGTGGCCGCGGCCACCGGCGGTGTGAAGATCAACTCCTGGTTCGTGGACCAGGTGTTCCTGGATGTGGCCAACGACCTGGCGGAGGCGGAGAACATCTCCGTGGAGGCCGCCCAGCAGAAGATCTACAACAGCGGCTACAACATTTATACCACGCTGGACCCGGAGATCCAGGAGATCGCGGAGTCGGTCTATGAAGACCGCAGCAACCTGGATGTGACCTCCCGGAACGGACAAAAGCTGCAATCGGGCATCACCATCATCGACCCCTATACCGGCGACATTGTGGCCATGGTGGGCGCGGTGGGCGAAAAGGACCGGAACCTGGGCTGGAACTACGCCACAGGCCGGCGGCAGGTGGGTTCGTCCATCAAGCCGCTGACGGTGTACGCCCCTGCGCTGGATGCCGGTGTGGTGACCATGGCGTCTACCTTTGATAACTACCCCGTGCGCCTTCTGAACAACAGTCCCTGGCCTAAGAACTCTCCGCAGGGTTACAGCGGCTGGACCACGCTTTCCACGGGCGTAGCCAACTCCATCAACACCGTGGCCGTGCAGGTGGTGGAGAAGCTGACGATCCCTGCCTCCTACGCCTTTGCCACGGAGAAGCTGGGACTGAACCTGGTGGCGGATGATATGAACACCGCCGCACTGGGCCTGGGCGGTCTGACCCATGGCCTTTCCACTGTGGAAATGGCCGCGGCCTATGCCACGTTTGCCAACGGCGGCGTGTACCATGAGCCCCGCACCTATGTGAAGGTCACCGCCTCCGACGGTGTGACCGTAGTGCTGGAAAATGAGGGCGAGGAGCATGTGGCCATGAAGGAGACCACGGCCTACTTCATGAATGAACTCCTCCAGGGCGTTATCAACAACGGTACCGGCGGCAGTGCCAAGTTCAGCGGCATGACCATCGCCGGCAAGACCGGTACCACCAGCGACAACTACGACCGCTACTTCGTGGGCTATACGCCCTATTACGTGGCGGCGGTGTGGACAGGCTACGACTCGCCGGAGAAGATCAGCTATTCCGGCAACCCGGCCATCACCATGTGGAAGAAGGTCATGCAGAAGGTCCATGAGGACCTGCCCAACAAGCAGTTCTCCACACCCTCCACGGGACTGGAGACCGTGGAGGTCTGCACGGACAGCGGCCTGCTGCCCACAGAGGCCTGCCTGGCCGACGTACGCGGCAGCGCCCATGTGCACACGGTGACCGTTGCCGCTGGCACGGCGCCCACGGAGAAATGCAATCTCCACACTATGGTGGACTACTGCACGGAGGGCAAGTGCCTGGCTGGAGAGTATTGCCCTGAGGAAAGCGTGACACAGGTGGGCGTGCTGGATTATGTCCGGGAGGACTACGGCGAGAGCATCAAGGCCGATGACGACGCATACCTGCTGGTGAACATGCAAAAGGCGGTGGAGGAGACCGGCTGTCCCGTCCACACCCAGGCAACGGTGGAGCCTGAGCCGGAGCCCGGCGAGGACCCGACTACCGATCCCAACGATCCCAATTATGATCCGTCCGGCGGCTTCGGCGATGAAAACATGCAGCCGGAGGAACCTGTTACTGAGCCGGAGGAGCCTTCCGGTGAATCCGGTGACAGCGGGGAGACCGGCTGGGTGATCCACTGATCTTCGTTTTTCAACAATAAAAAGCAGCGCCCCATGTTGTGGGGCGCTGCTTTTTTGTCAGGAAACCGTCTGGATACAGACACGCTCAAGGGGCGGGGTGAGCGGCGCAGTCGGCAGGGGCGCCGGAGAGCATCTCCAGGCCGTGGGCCAGGGCGGGGAGGACCGCCTCCAGATTCTCCCGGGCGGCCTTGGGGGAGCCGGGGAGGTTCACGATGAGGGTCCCGCCGCGGATGCCCGCCTGGGCGCGGGAGAGCATGGCCCGGGGTGTCACGGCCATGGAGGCGTAGCGCATGGCCTCCGGGATGCCGGGAGTCATCCGCTGGCAGACGGCGATGGTGGCCTCGGGGGTCACATCCCGGGGCGCAAAGCCGGTGCCGCCGGTGGTGACCACCAGCTCTGCGCCCAGCTGGTCGCTGAGCTGGCACAGCACAGCTTCGATCTGGGGCTGCTCGTCGGGTACCAGGCGCGTGCAGAGCACCTGGTAGCCTGCCTGCTCCAGCATGGCGGCCACCACCGGGCCGCTGGCATCGGGGCGCTCTCCCCGGGCGCTGCGGTCACTGACTGTCACAACTGCGGCTTTGTACATGATCGTCCTCTCCTTTTTCAAATTCAAACAGAAGGATATCCTCCGGGCTGAGGGAAATGGCCATGGAGCTGCCCGCTGCAGGGATGCTGCCGCCGGCCGGATATGCCATCCGCAGCAGCGGTGCATCCGGGGCGGCGTGGTCCGGCCGGAGCAAAAGGGTGTGGTCGAAGGCGTCCGGCATCACCCGCACCACCGTACAGGAAAATGCGCCGGGGGTTTCATCGGGCACATGGCGCACAGACCGGGCGCGGATACCCGCCCGGCAGCGTCCGGTGGAAATTGGCCGGGAGATGGGCAGCGTAATGCCCCACTGGGGGAGGGATACCTGCTGGCCGTCCACCGCCGCGTCGGAAAAATTCTCACAGCCGGACAGCCGTGCGGCGGCCTCGGTGGCCGGCCGGTGCATGAGGTCCTGGGCGGTGGTCACCGGCTGGGACCGGCCGTGCTCCATGACGCAGATGGCGGGGCAGTTGCGCAGGACCTCCCCCCGGTCATGGGATACCCACAGCAAGGGCCCCTGGAAATCCGACAAAAACTCTGCCAGCTCTATTTCCAGCTGGCTGCGCAGATAGCTGTCCAGGGCGGAAAAGGGCTCGTCCAACAAGATGGCGCTGGGCTCTGAGGCCAGGATCCGGGCCAGGGCAGTGCGTTGCTGCTGGCCGCCGGAGAGCTGCCGGGGCCGCAGGGATGCCTTGTCCTCCAGCCGGAAGCGGCGCAGCAGTTCCCGGACCAGCATCTCCCGGCGGTCCTTACGCCGGACAGCGGCGGCAATGTTCTGCCGGACGGTCATGTTGGGGAAGAGGGCGTATTGCTGGAAAAGATAGCCCACGTGCCGCTGCTGGGGCGGCAGGTCGATGCCAGCGGCACTGTCGAACAGGACGCGGCCGTCCAGTGTGATGCGGCCCTCGTCCGGCCGCAATATGCCGGCAATGCACTTGAGGGTCACGGATTTCCCGCAGCCGGAGGCCCCGAACAGGGCCAGCGGCGCGTCCGCGGCCTGGAATTGAACGTCCAGGGAAAAGTCGCCCAGGTGCTTGCGAATGTCTACGGAAAGACTCATGTGCGCACCTCCTTGCGCCGCACCTCCAGCAGATTCACCGCCAGCAGAAAAACGGCAGACAGGGCGATGTTCACCAGTACCCACCGCAGGGCACCGGCGTCGTCATTGGTGCGCCAGAGCTGGTAGACCGTGGTGGAAATAGTGGCGGTGCGGCCGGGGGTGTAGCCGGCGATCATGGAGGTGGCGCCGTATTCTCCCAGTGCCCGGGCAAAGGCGAGTACGGCCCCCGCCAGGATGCCCTGGCGGCAGACGGGCATCTGCACCCGCCAGAAGATCCAGGTGTTGGACCGGCCCAGGGTGCGGGCGGCGTCTGCCAGGGTGGAGTCAAAGCTTTCAAAAGCGCCACGGGCGGTGCGGTACATGAGGGGGAAGGCCACCACCACCGTGGCAAAAATGGCGGACCACCAGGTCATGACCAGCCGCACGCCGAACGTCTCCAGCACGAAGGCGCCCAGCGGGCGCTTGGGGCCCAGCAGCACCAGCAGCAGCCAGCCCACCACCGTGGGCGGCAGTACCAGCGGCAGCGTCAGCACCACATCCAGCGCGCCTTTTATCACCCGAGGCAGCCGGGCGATGTAGTAGGCGAAAAAGATGCCCAGGAAGAACACCGCCGCCGTGGAAATGGCGGCGATGCGCAGGGAGTTGAGGAGGGGATACCAGTCCATATAAGGACCTCCTGAGAAGGAGAGTAGAGGTGCGCCATTTCCACCCGCCTCAGGCGGTGCGCGGCGGCGTTCAAGCGTTTTCCGCAGGAAAACCTTGGATCGGGCGGGCTTAGCCTGGCCGATCAGGGAGAAATGGGGGCTCCCGTTGGGCCGGAGCCCAACGGGCCAATGGCGGCGATGCGCAGGGAGTTGAGGAGGGGATACCAGTCCATATAAGGGCCTCCTGAAAAGGAGAGTAGAGGTGCGCCGTTTCCACCCGCCTCAGGCGGTGCGCGGCGGCGCGGCGTTCAAGCATTTTCCGGCGCAGCAGATCAGCCCATGGGGGTGAAGCCTACGCTTTCAAAAACGGCCTTGGCGTCGTCGGAGGAGAGGTAGTCCAAAAAGGCCTTGGCCTCGTCGCTGTGCTGGCTCTGGGCCAGAACGGCGGCGGGATAGATCACCTGGCCGCACATGTCGGCGGTAGCCTCGTCCACGGTGGCAAGGCCGGCGGAGAAGGCGTCTGTTGCGTAGATGATGCCGCAGTCCACGGCATTCTCGCTGACCTGGGTGGTGACCTCCTTGACATCGGAGCCGTAGGTCAGGCAGCCGGAAATGGCGGTCTCGTCAATGCCATAGTAGGCAAAGATCTTCTGGGTGTATTGTCCCACGGGAACGTCGCTGTTGCCCATGGCCAGCAGCACGTCTCCGCTTTGCAGCAGCTGAGCGAGCTGATCGAAGCTCTCGATCCCGGCGGGATTGCCCTCGGGAACGGCCAGCGTCACCTTGTTTTCCAGCAGATCCCGGCGAGTGCCCTCCAGCACGCCGCCTTCTTCCTCCAACGTGTCCATCTGCTTGGGGGCGGCGGAGATAAAGAGGTCACACACGGCGCCCTCCTGGATCTGCTTGAGCAGGTCGCCGGAGGAGGCATAGGAGGGGACGATGGTGACCTGGGGAGCCACGGACTGGTACAAGGTGATGATCTCGTCCAGTGTCTCCGTCATGGAGGCGGCGGCAAAGACCGTCAGCTCCACGGCCTCGCCATCGGGGGTCTCCTCCTGGGCGGGCTCTTCCGTTTGGCCGCAGGCAGCCAGGGACGCGGCCATGGCCATGGCCAGCAGCAGGGAAACAAGCTTCTTCATAACGTTCTTCCTTTCTGATGATAGTCTGATAAAACCGCCATTGCAAGAGCGGGCATATCTATAACGTAATACTTGGTTGAGAATAACGAACGGGAAAAGGCACGCGCCGGACTTCCGGCGCGGCCGTTTTTACTTTCCGAAGGGGCACGCGGGCCAGTGGCAGGGCTTGCATCCCAGGCACAGTCCGCCCTCGCCCATGACGGCAAAATCGGAGCGGGTCATCTCCACGCCGGCGGCCAGGCGGGGCAGGGCCAGGTCGAAGATGGTGGCGCCGGCGTACATGACGCACCCGGGCAGACCGCACACGGCGGTGCCGTCGTCGTAGTAGCCCAGCAGGAACATGGCGCCGGGCAGTACGGGGGCACCGTAGGTGACGATGCGGGCGCCGCTTGCCTTGATCCCACCGGGGGTGTTGTCATCCGGGTCCACGCTCATGCCGCCGGTGCAGCAGATGAGGTCGGCGCCGGTGGAGCGGGCCTGGGCGATGGAGGCGGCTACATGCTCCACGCCGTCTCCGGAGTAGAAAACATCCAGCGTCTCGATGCCGTAAGATGCCAGTTTCTCCCGGACCACGGGAGTGAACGTATCCTGGATGCGGCCGGTGAGCACCTCGCTGCCGGTGGCCACGATGGCGGCGGTCTTTTTGATAAAGGGCAGCAGCTCCAGCAGAGGACGGTCTCCGGCGGCGGACTCGGCGGCACGGAGCTGCTCCTCCCGGATGATGAGGGGGATGACGCGGGTGCCGGCCAGCTTGTCGCCCTTGCGGACGGCGGTGTTGCCGTGGCGTGTGGCCACCATGATCTCATCCAGGCTGTTGAGGGCGGTGAGCCGTGCGCTGTCCACCCGGAACAAGCCGTCGCATCCGGCGGTGATCTCGATCTTGCCCTCGCTGGCCTGGCTGCGCTCCATATGCTCGTTCAGGCACAGGGCGCACAGCCGCTCCGCCGCGTCGTTTTCGTGGACCATACCCGGCTCCATCTCCCAGACATACAGGTGCTCCTTGCCCATGGAGAGCAGCACCGGGATGTCCTCCGGCTGGACTACATGGCCCTTGCGGAACCGGGGGCCCTTGTAAGTATCCTTGATGATCTGGGTCATGTCGTGGCACAGCACGTGGCCCACGGCGTCCTGGGTACGGATCAGTTTCATGGTGCAGCCTCCAATACTTCGATCTCGTCTCCGGGACGGACGGTGCCCTCCCGTACGACTACGGCGAAAATGCCCTCGGTGGGCATAACGCATTTGCCCACCGCCTTTTTGATGGCGCAGTCGCTGTGGCACTCCTTGCCGATCTGGGTCACCTCCACCTCCGTCTCACCGATGCGCAGATGGGTGCCGATGGGAAGATTCTTCAGGTCCAGCCCCCGGGTGTTGATGTTCTCGGCGAACACGCCTGCGTCCAGGGGAATGGGGCAGGCATCACGCATGGTGTCCACGCTCTCCTCGGCCAGGAGGCTGATCTGCCGGTGCCAGTCGCCGGCGTGGGCGTCGCCCACGATGCCGTGATGCAGCTTCAATTGGATACTGGGCACCGGGTGCTTGATGGTGCCCTTTTTCTCGCTGATATTGACGGATACGACCGTGGCCAAGGGGCTCACTCCTTTATCTTGTAGTCTCCGCTTTTGCCGCCGGACTTTTCCAGCAGGCGGATGTTGGTGATGCGCATGTCCTTCTGGACGGCCTTGCACATATCGTAGATGGTCAGGGCGGCCACAGATACGGCGCTCAGAGCCTCCATCTCCACACCGGTGACGCCGGTGCAGGTGACGGCGGCGCGGATCTCCACCATACAGGGTTCATCAGAGAGGGCAAACGTGATGTCGATGCCGGTGAGGGGCAGGGGGTGGCACATGGGGATCAGCTCCCAGTTGTGCTTGGCGGCCTGGATGCCTGCCACCTGGGCCACGGCCAGCACATCGCCTTTTTTCATGGTACCGTTTTTAATGTGGGCCATCGTTTCCGGCGCCATGTGGATCTCGCCCGCCGCCACGGCGGTGCGGTGGGTGACGGCCTTGTCCGTCACGTCCACCATTTTGGCCCGGCCCTGTTCATTGAAGTGTGTCAATTCGTCCACGGTTCAGCCTCCGATCTCGTTCATAGTGCGGGCGGTGTCGCTGCCGCCGGAAGTCAGGTGATGCCGGGGCGGCTTTTGGGCGATGCCCTGGGCGATGGCGTCCCGCAGCGCCTGGCCGTGCAGGCCCCGTAAGGGGAGCTCCTCCGCGGAGTGGAGGCAGCCCTTCAGCTTGCCGTCCGCCGTGACCCGGATGCGGCTGCACTGGGCGCAGAATTCGTGACTCATGGGGGAGATGAGGCCCACCGTGCCGGCGGCGCCGGGGAGCCTGTATCGCCGGGCTACGCCCTGGGAGGGGATCTCCTGTAAAGCGGGAAGCCTTTTCAGCACTTCCTCGCCGGGGAGAAAGCAGCCCTTGTCCCATTCGGCGCAGGGCCCCATGGGCATCAGCTCGATGAAACGGACTTCCCAGGGGTGCTCCAGGGTCAGCCCGGCCAGGGCGTCGATCTCATCGTCGTTGAATCCGCCGATGAGGACGGTGTCGAATTTCAGGTTCTGAAAACCGGCGGCTTCCGCGGCACGAATGCCGTCCAGGGTATTTTGCAGTGTGCCGGTGCGGGTCATGGCGGCAAATCGCTCGGGGCGCAGGGTGTCCAGGCTGATGTTCAGCCGGTCCACGCCCGCCTGCCGCAGCGGTGCCGCCAACTGGGGCAAAAGAGCGCCGTTGGTGGTCAGGCATAGCTCCTCCAGGCCGGGGATCGAGCGCAGGGTGCGGCACAGCTCCACGATACCCCGGCGTACCAGCGGCTCCCCACCTGTTAAGCGGATTTTCTTTACACCGCATTGCACGCAGGCGGCGGCAATTTCTGCCAGCTCCTCCAGCGTGAGCATGTCTTCGTGCCGCCGCTTGGGCACGCCCTCTTCCGGCATACAGTAGCGGCAGCGATAGTTGCAAAGGTCCGTGACGCTCAGCCGGAGGTAGTCAATGGTTCTTCCGCAGCGATCCAGCATGGCGCCCTCCTGTCGTGATACTCAAATAAGGTAAACGTACTGGATTCATGATAGCAGATTCCGGGGAAAAGTCAAGAAAAAGGGGCGGGTTCAGCGGTCGGACGGCAGGGCGGCATCCAACAGGCGGAAATAGTTGCGCTCGGTCTCGATCAGGCCGTCCTGCTGCATTTTACTCAGCTCGTTGGAAAGGGCACTGCGCTCCACATTCAGATAGTCGGCCAGCTGCTGGCGGTTGAAGGGAATGGTGAAGCTGCGCCTGCCGCAGCGGATGGCCTGGTCGGAGAGATAGGACAAAAGCCGGGCGCGGATGGTCTTGGGGGCGGTATAAAAGATTTTACGGGACAAAAGCAGGTTTTTCTGGGCGGACAAGGCCAACAGATTCCGGATGAGCGTATGGTGGTGGGCGCAGCTGTTGGGGCATACCTCCAGCACCCGGGCTACCTGGATGAACAGGACCTGAGAGCTTTCCGCGGCCACCGCGTCCACCATCAAAGGCTCCTGCGGAGTACAGGCATAAGTCTCGGCAAAGATTTGTCCCGGCCCCACGCTGTCCAGCACGGTGACGTTGCCCCAGAGGTCTGTCTTTTCAATGAGTACCCTGCCGGACAGGACGATCCCCATGGAGCGGACCGTGTCCCCGGAGTGAAGAATGACCTGCCCTTTGGCATAGTGGCGGCGCTCTGTGTCCAGGCAGGCCAGCATGGCCTCGATGTCCTGGGGAGCGACCCCGGCAAACAGGGGCGTATGGGATAAAAGAGCAAAATCCATGGCAATTGGCTCCTCCGTTGTTATAACAACATCTATGTGAGGAAGACTCTAGTATAGTATGGCCAGAAAGTCAAGCCCGGTGGCGCCATACATGCCGGGGACGTACAGGAGGAAATGAATTTGGAACAGAACATGTTTTGCTATCAGTGCCAGGAGACGGCCCTCTGCAAGGGCTGCACCCGCGTGGGTGTGTGCGGGAAGACCCCGGACGTGGCGGCTATGCAGGATCTGCTGGTGTATGTGACCAAGGGGCTCAGCGCTGTGACCACCGCTCTGCGGAAGGAGGGAAAGTCCGTATCCCAGCAGGTCAATCACCTGATTACCCTGAATCTCTTCACCACCATCACCAACGCCAACTTTGACAAGGCGGCCATTGAGGCCCGGGTCCGCGCCACGCTGGACACGAAGCAGGAGCTGCTGGCCCAGCTGGGCGGCACCGCCGGTCTGCCGGAGGCCGCGCTTTGGGACGGCAGCGGCGACTGGGAGGCCAAGGCCCGGACGGTGGGCGTGCTGTCCACCGAAAATGAGGATATCCGCTCGCTGCGGGAGCTGATCACCTACGGCCTCAAGGGCCTGTCCGCCTACTCCAAGCACGCCAACGCGCTGCTCCAGGACGATGCCGAGGTGGACGCCTTCTTGCAGCGGGCCCTGGCTGCCACGCTGGATGACAGCCTCAGCGCAGATCAGCTGGTGGCGCTGACGCTGGAGACCGGCAAGTACGGCGTTTCCGGCATGGCTCTGCTGGACAAGGCCAACACCGCCGCCTACGGAAACCCCGAGATCACCCGGGTGAACATCGGCGTGGGGAAAAATCCGGGCATCCTGGTGTCCGGCCACGACCTGCGGGACCTGGAGATGCTGCTCCAGCAGACCCAGGGCACCGGCGTGGATGTGTACACCCACTCCGAGATGCTGCCGGCCCATTACTATCCTGCCTTCAAGAAGTACCCCAATTTCGTGGGCAACTACGGCAACGCCTGGTGGAAGCAGAAGGAGGAGTTTGCGTCCTTCCATGGCCCCATCCTCATGACCACCAACTGCATCGTGCCCCCCAAGGACAGCTACAAGGACCGCCTCTATACCACCGGCGCCGCCGGATATCCCGGCTGCTGGCACATCCCCGGCGGGATCGGCGAGGAGAAGGACTTCTCCGCCATCATCGAGCACGCCAAGCGCTGCGCGCCGCCGGAGCAGATCGAGCAGGGCGAGATCGTGGGCGGCTTTGCCCATGCCCAGGTGCTTGCCCTGGCCGACAAGATCGTGGAGGCCGTCAAATCCGGAGCCATCCGGAAGTTTGTGGTCATGGCGGGCTGTGATGGCCGTGCCAAGAGCCGGGAGTACTATACGGAGTTTGCCAAGGCTCTGCCCCACGACACGGTCATCCTCACGGCAGGCTGCGCCAAGTATAAGTACAACAAGCTGCCCCTGGGCGACATCGGCGGCATTCCCCGGGTGCTGGACGCGGGACAGTGCAACGACTCCTACTCTCTGGCGGTGATCGCCCTGAAGCTCAAGGAGGTCTTTGGGCTGGAGGATATCAACGACCTGCCCATCGTCTACAACATTGCCTGGTATGAGCAAAAGGCGGTCATCGTGCTGCTGGCGCTGCTGTATCTGGGCGTGAAGAACATCCACCTGGGCCCCACGCTGCCGGCATTCCTCAGTCCCAATGTGGCCAAGGTGCTCACGGAGCAGTTCGGCATCGCCGGCATCGGCTCCGTGGAGGAGGATCTGGCACAGCTGGTGGGTCCGTCCCGGCAGTAAGAAAGCTTCCGATACGCAAAAAAGCAGGGCACTTTCGTGCCCTGCTTTTCATTCAGCCGGCGGACTCCTCAATGGCCACTGCCACCGGAGACGGGTCCTCGTTGTCCAGCGTTCCGGTGTAGGTGACGGTGATCTTGTCGCCCTCTTCCAGTGTGCTCTGGTCCACGTCCTCACCGTAGTCAAAGATGTGGTAATCCCCGTTGCTGTCCAGCAGCACCAGGTAGCTGTCCAGCTTGTTTACGATGCCGCTGATGGTCTTGGTCTCCTCGGCGTCGTCCTTCTTTTCCTCTCCCTTCTGGCCGCATGCCACCAGCGGCAGCAGCAGGCAGACGGTCAATACCAGTGCTGCT
>CABQCB010000026.1 GCA_902462475.1 uncultured Oscillibacter sp.
AGGTGCTCCGCCGCCTTTTTGTCACCGGACTGTCACCAAAATAAGGTTGACAAATGTCTACCAATCTGATACGTTGGGTTCAGAAGAAAGGTAGACGTTTGTATACCATACAGGAGGTGACGATATGACCATCAATCTCTCGGACAGCGAATGGAAGCTGATGAACCACCTCTGGGCCGAGTCCCCCCGCACCATCACGGAACTGACGGCGGCGGTGCGGGAGGAGACGGGCTGGAGCAAGAACACCGTCATCACCATGCTCTCCCGGCTGGAGGCCAAGGGCGCCGTCCGCTACGAGGAGGGTGGCCGGGCCAAGCGGTACTTCCCTGCTGTTGCCCGGGAGGACGCGGCCCTGGCGGAGACGGAGAGCTTCCTCTCCAAGGTCTACGGCGGGAGTCTTGGACTGATGGTCAGCAGCCTGGTGGACAGCCGCTCACTGACGGAGGCGGACATTGCGGAGCTGACAGCCATTTTGGAGCGCGCGGGAGGTGAGCAGGCATGAAAGAGATTTTGATCACATCCTCGGTTTTGATCCTGGTTCTGCTGGCGCTGCGGTGGGCGTTCCGCAGCCGCATTACCCGCCGGGCCCAGTACGCCCTGTGGACGCTGGTGCTGGTGCGGCTGCTGGTGCCCTTTTCCCTGCCGGGGACGGACTTTTCCGTGCTGACGGCGGCGCAGCCCGTGGAGCGGCAGCTGGCCGACCGGGCGGAAGCCATCGGGGACCGGACGGTATTTACCTGGGAGCCCACCGAAACGGACACAACGCCGGTTCAATCCCCGGCGCAGGCGGAACCGGATGCCCCTGCCGGCGACACTGGCACGGAGGCCCAGACGCCGGGCGCAGAGAGCTACGCCTACCCGGTCATCACGCAGCGGACGCTGACCCTGGGTGCCCTGCTGCCGTATATCTGGTATGCCGGCATAGCGGTGACGGGGCTTTGGTTCCTTATCTGCAACCTGCGGTTCTTGCAAAAACTGCGTAAAGGAAGAATGCCTTACACAGTGGATGGATGCAAATACCCCGTCTATCTGGTGGAGGAGGGGCTCCCCTCTCCCTGCCTCTTCGGCCTGGTATGCCCGGCCATCTATCTGACATCGGAGGCAGTTTCCTCACCGGAGCGGACGCGGCATGTGATCGCCCACGAGAGCGCCCACGCCCGCCATGGCGATCCCCTGTGGTCGCTGCTGCGGTGCGTGTGCCTGAGCATTTATTGGTTCGACCCGCTGGTGTGGATCGCGGCGGCGGTTTCCAAGACAGACTGCGAGCTGGCCTGCGACGAATCGGCCATGGCGTCCCTGGGCCAGGCGGAGCGCATCGCCTACGGCAGGACGCTGCTGGCCCTCATCCCTGTGCGCCGGGGGCCGGCCAATCCCCTGCTGACGGCCACCACCATGACGGCGGACAAGCGGCATCTGAAAGAGCGCATCGTGCGCATCGCAGAAAACCGGCAGACCCGTACCGCGGCCCTGTTTGCAGTCATCGCTCTGGCGGCGGCCGTGTGCGCCGTCACCTTCACCGGCGCGGCCTCTGAGAAAAACCGTCCCCTCACCGGCGACGAGCTGGCTTATTTCAATGAGGAGTTTTTCAACAACGACGCAGAGGGTATGCACATCCACAACCAGTTCTTGACTTCCCTCTATGAACGGCCGGAGGACATCGACCTCTTCGAGCTGTTCTACTGCGGCACCGGCATCTCCGAGGAAGTGAGCGATGGGGAGCTTTTGCTGGTGGGAAGCCTGGATGAAAACGGCGAAAAGATCTGCGATACAGACAGGCTGCCCGTGGCAGACATCGACACCGTGCTGCTGAAAAACACCGGGCTGACGCTGAATGAGACCAGCAAGATCGGTATGGAGTACTTCCAATACCTGCCGGAATACGAGACCTATTACCATAGCCACGGGGACACCAACTACTTCCACAGTGTCCGCATCACCGCCGGAGAGCGTCAGGGCGATACCATCCGGCTGTACTACCCGGACAATTTCGCACGGTATCCGGACTACGACTGGCTGTGCGTGACGCTGGCGGTGCAGGAGGACGGAAGCCTTTGGTTCGTCTCCAACCTGCCCTCCGAAAAGCCCGCCATCGCCACCGTTTACCCGGAGGGCGATCCGGCGCTGACCATCTCGCTGGAGGACGCGGTGCCCTGCGTGCCGGTGCCGGTCAATGTGACGCGCCGGCAGGACGACTGCGCCGACCGGGGCTATGGCATCGGCATTACCACACAAGGCGGCGAGGAATATAGATTCCGGCCCTACCGCTCCACGGACGGGAATGTGTATGCCGCCGTGATCTATGACGAAGCCGCAGGCCGGGACGGCATGGCGGCGTGGGACGCGGGGTGCTTCTTTACCTATCCGGAGGGCAGCGACGTGGACCGTCTGACCATCGACAGCTTCTCCCTCTTCGGCTACACCGGCGTGGTGGTCTCCTATGAGGACTACGTTACCGGCAGTGCCGAGACCGGCGGGTATAAGGGTACCCACTACGACTACTACGCCGTGTCCGATGACGGCACCATCACCTTCCTGTTCCGTGCCTACGGAACGGAAGCGCCCCAGGCCATGGACCTGAACGGCGACGGCACCGAGGAGCTGACCGCCGCCACCGGCGTCACTGCGCAGCTGCTTTTCCAGCGGGACGGAGCCATCTGTGAAGCGGACATCGCCGCGCTGCTGGAGACGGCCTGGCCGGAAGCGGAGCACCTGGAATTCAACTGGTGGGACTTCAGTCATCGGTGCCTGGAACTGTGGGGAAGTGTCCCCTTTACAGGGCATGAGGATGCCGATGCTACCGGCACTGCCTGGCGTCGGGTGTACTTTGACGGAGAGGATCTGCTGGTTTACAAGGACGGCACCACCTATACCGACCATGTGGCGGACGGTGTCGACGTACCGGACGAGGTGCTGAATGCCGCCCGGGACAAGGTGTACGCCTATATGGAGCAGTTCCAGGGCATGGCCTGGAACGAGGACTACACGGCCATCGACGCATCTCCGGAGTGGGACGACTGGCGCATCACCTCCCTGGAACTGGTGGACGAGGCCCCTGCCTATCCGGAGCTGGGGATCAAGGTCTATGGGATGGGTTTTGAGCTCCACACCCCCATTCCGGAGCGGGTCATGACCGCCGGCGGCACCTATATCGACGAGGACGGCTGGGTGGGCGGCATGTATGTGGAGTCCCCCTACCTGGTGTTCCACACCATGACCAACAGCGGCCCCACTTTGCTGGAAAACGACATTCCCTCGGATGTGGGAAACACCAGTGACAGCCCCGTATTTGCCGCCTGCCTCGCGCAGACGGCCCTGGAAAACGGCCTGCTGACGCCCTCTCAGATCCGGGACGTGGATCTATATTATCTCTTCTACAACAATCAGACCCGATTTCTCAACCTGATGGGCACCTATGATGCCCAGGAGCAGGACCACGCTATGCAGGTGCTGGTGGCCTGCGCCGCCGCCATGGCGGGACAGGAGGACGGAGATCTGCTGGAACGAGGCTTGCAGAATCTGGCGTGGAACTCCACTGCTCTGACGGCGGAGGGCCGAGGGGCCTACGAGCGGCTTTTGAGCGAGGTGGAGCGGCGCGCCGCAGTGGATGCGGCGGCGGCACAGGCTGCCGTTCAGAGCGACTACTCCCCCGCCGACGTGGCCTTTTTCGGCCAGACGCTGACCCTGGACCAGGACCCCATGACCTATGACGAGCGGCTTGCCTGGTGCCAGGGCGGCTGGCAGGAGACGGAGGAATCCGTTGCCTTCCGGCCGGAGGCGTACACCGAGGGAAACGGATGCATCGCCTACTGGGGCAATATGGTGGGCGTCTCCCCCATGGGGCAGGCGTACAAGCAGATGTTCCTGCGCTTTGCCGACGGCACGGAGGCCTCCCTCCCCCTGCCCCAGGCCCAGGAGGCGGCGACTGCACCGCCGGACACCATGCTCTTTTTGGAGGATACCCTGGTTTATATCGTCTCCTTTGAGGATCAGCTTCTCTCTCAGGACGGCCAGACGCTGCTGCATCTGGCGGGAAACTACCGCTACACCGTGAATCTGACCGACAAGATCGTTTCGCTGGTGGTCGTCCAGTAAAGAATGAGAAAACACCCCGGAGCACGCAGCGCTCCAGGGTGTTTTTTTATTGGCCGATAAAGACCAGACTCTTTTCCGTGATGAAATTAGGGATGCTGAAGAGCACGCAGATCTGGTCGATGTCATTTTCCGCGGCGTACTGGGCCGGGGGCATGCGGTAATACCGGGTATCGATCAGGTGCACCTCCTCAAAGCTCTGGGCCAGGAACGGCGCCAGGGAGTCTGAGTAGGAGTCCCGGATCAAAAGCAGCTTGCCCTTCTCTGCCGCGGCCTCGTTGCGGATGACGCAAAGGGGCTGATTGCCGCCTAAGAACGCGGAGTACTTGTCCTTCTTTTCAAGATAGCTCCGGTCGTACAGGGTGCTAGCTTGCGGCTCGCCGGTGCGCCAGGAGGTGATGGAAAGGCCCTCGTCCTGCACCCAGAACTCCATGGTGTCCGGCGTGAGCCAGTGGATGCCGGACTGGGAATAAAGCGTTCCGTTGAAGTCCGTGCTGGCCGTCTCCGGCGTGAAGGCGGACATGGGCAGCGTGTCCTCTCCCCTGCCCAGAGCCTCCATCACGGCGGCATAGCCATAGTAGGCACCCAGGCTGGTCCAGTGGTGGTCTGTGCGGTAGAAGATATCCTCGTCCGCGTGGGCGCGGAGGGCGCCGTCAAAGTCCACCATGGGAAGCCCCAGGGCCTCCGCCTGCTGCAAAAAGGCGGACTGGTCCCAGCTGGGGGCTCCCGCGGGCAGGTCGTCCTTCCAGATCTCCGCCGCCGACGGGATGAGTCCCAGGTACACAGGCACATCCGCATTTTCCGCCAGCCGCTGCACATAGGAAAGGTTCTTTGTATCCAGGTCCTCCTCCGGGTCCTCCACCTGGGCGATGAGGCGGTCGCCGCAAAGGTACACCCCGTTGAACTCGGACTTGCCGATCAGCTGCTCCGCCCGGGCCTTGAGACCCGTCCACTGGTCCCGCAGGGGGAACTGGTCGGCAAAGTACTCCTCCACGGCGCTGGTGAAGCTGCCGTCCTTGAGGGACTGCCAGGAAAACTCCGGCCACTGGCTCAGCGTCCGGTTCTCCACCTCGGAGCGCTCCCGGTCCGGCAGGACCAGGGACCACACCAGCATGCCGCCTAAGAACAGGCAGAAGAGGGCCGTCAGAAAACGGCTGTATGCTTTTGTCATTACAGTTCCCTCCTCTCAGAACCGGAAATACAAAAAGGGATTGTAGCTGCCGTCCACCAGATAGGCTGTGCACACCAGCAAAGATGCCAGCATCAGAACCGGCGTCACGACCCGCTCCGCCTGTTTGGGAAGCCGCGCAAAAAGCCTCCGGCCCAGCGTGGTGGAGGCCAGGACCAGTACCAGGAACGTCACGGCGTAGGTGCGCAGCGTATAGCCGTCGGTGCTGCTCCAAAGGGGCGCGCTGCCGAAGCAGGCGGAAAGATACCGTCCGCACACGCCCAGGTCGTCCATGGCGAAAATGCCCCAGCCCACGAATACCACCACCAGAGTGTAGGCGTGCTTGATGAGGGCGGGGGTGTGGGTCAGCACGCCGCGCAGCACATACTTCTCCAGAATGAGCCAGGCGGCAAAGTACAATCCCCAGAGCACGAAGTTCCAGCTGGCGCCGTGCCAGAAGCCGGTGCACAGCCACACGATCAGGATGTTGCGCAGGGTCTTGGCGGTGCCGCCCCGGTTGCCGCCCAGGGGGATATACAGATACTCCCGGAACCAGCCGGTCAGAGACATGTGCCAGCGGCGCCAGAACTCCGTGACGGAGGCGGCCAGGTACGGATAGTCAAAGTTCTCGTTGAACCGGAAGCCGAAGATGCGGCCCAGACCGATGGCCATGTCCGAGTAGCCGGAAAAGTCGAAGTAGATTTGGAAGCCATAGGCCAGAAGGCCCATCCAGCCGCCTGCCACGGTCAGTGTGCCGTCCATGCCGGCGGCCAGCTGGGCGTCCCAGAGCTTGCCTACCGCGTTGGCCAGCAGTACCTTTTTGGCAAGGCCCACGCAAAAGCGCCGGCAGCCCAGGGCGAAGTCCTCGCTGGTGTTGATGCGGTGGTCCAGCTCTTTGGCCACCGTCTTATACTGAACGATAGGGCCGGCGATCAGCTGGGGGAACATGGTCACGAACGTGCCGAACTTTATGATGCTGCGCTGTACCGGCGCGTCCTGCCGGTAGACATCGATGGTATAGCTCATGGTCTGGAACGTGAAAAAGGAGATGCCGATGGGCAGCGGGATCCCCAGCTGGGGCACGCTGATGCCGGGGATCAAGGAGAGATTGGCCGCCAGGAAGTCCCAGTACTTGAAAAAGCCAAGCAGCAGCAGGTTGAACACCACGGACTGTCCCACGAACCACCGGGCTTTCCGGTCATCGTGGCGGTATTTTTCCACCAGCAGGCCGTGGGTGTAGTCGATGAGGATGGAGACGAACATGATGACGATGTACACCGGCTCGCCCCAGCCGTAGAAAAACAGGCTCACCACCAGCAGCACCAGGTTCCGCCACGCCAGCGGGACCGTAAAGTAGAGCAGCAGCGTGATGGGCAGATAGGCAAATAAAAAGGTCAGACTGCTGAATACCAAGTGATTTCCTCCCACCATACAGGAACAACGGCCGGAGCTCCGGCCGTTGTTCCGCTTCGTTTGCAGGTTTCCTTACGCAAAGAGCGCGTTGAACGCGTCCTCGATCTCGGTCTGGTGCTCGGCGGAGGCGATCATGGCAACATAGGTGCCGTTCTGGATCACCTTAGCCTTGCCCCAGGCTTCCATGGACTCCGGGTACCAGGCGCCGCCCTCGGCCTGGGCGTCGGCCCGGGACTGGAGGATCTCGGCGGCGGATGCCGCGTCATCCTCGCTCTTGCACTGGGCGAACACCACCTCGTTGACCACGGAGCTCATCATGGGCGCCTTGACGATCAGCTGTTCGGTGGCCACATCCGCAAGACCGGGATAGTAGGATTCCAGCAGCTCGCCCTCCACGGAGGACATCAGAAGGTCGCCCTCCTGGCTGGTCTGGGGATCCTCAGACCAGTGGTATTCTTCGGCAAGCTCATTATAAAAGGCGGAAAGATCCACCTGGGCAGAGCCCTCCTCCTTGGAGCCGCAGCCGGCCAGCAAACCGGTGAGCATGCAGGCCGCCAGGGCCATTACGAACCATTTTTTCATTTGTTGTCTCCTTTGATGTTTTTGATTTTATCATTGACGCTTTATTGACGTGCTGACATGAGAAAAAGTTCCAGCTTTTTTTCCTTTACCAGAATTATCCCTCTGCTCCTTGCATTTATACAGGAAAGGCGCTATGATTTCAATAGGAATTTTTAAACACCAAAAAGAAAGTAGGTTTTTGACATGTACAGCTTCCGCAACGATTACAGCGAAGGTGCTCACCCCAAGGTACTCCAGGCCCTGACGGACACCAACCTGGAGCAGACCTGCGGTTATGGCATGGATCATCACTGCCAGGAGGCGGCGGACCTGATCCGCAAGCTCTGCAACGCGCCGGATGCCGATGTCCATTTCCTGGTGGGCGGCACCCAGACCAACCTGGTGACCATCACCGCGTTCCTGGCCTCCTATGAGGCGGTGATCTCCGTCCATACCGGCCATGTGAACACCCACGAGACCGGCGCTATTGAGGCCACCGGCCACAAGGTCTGCTCCATCCGGGCCGAGGACGGCAAGCTCACCCCTGCCCTGGTGGAGGCTGTCCTCCGGGAGCACAACGGCACCGAGCACATGGTGGCCCCCAAGATGGTCTACGTCTCCGACAGCACGGAGATCGGCACCATTTACACCAAGGCGGAGCTGCAGGCTCTGCGCGCTTGCTGCGACAAGCACGGCCTGCTGCTGTTTTTGGACGGCGCCCGCCTGGCCTCTGCCCTCACGGCACCGGGCAATGACCTGACCTTTGCGGATCTGGCCGCGCTGACGGACATGTTCTACATTGGTGGCACCAAGAACGGTGCCCTCTTCGGCGAGGCGCTGGTGGTCACCTCTCCCAACGCCCATTTCCGCTGGCACATGAAGCAGCGGGGCGCCGTGCTGGCCAAGGGCCGCCTGCTGGGCGTGCAGTTCAAGGCCATGCTGGAGGACGGACTGTATCTGGACATGGGCCGCCACGCCAACGAGATGGCCTTCCGGCTGCGGGACGGCATGGCCGCTCTGGGCTACAACTTCCCGGTCCCCTCCCCCACCAATCAGCAGTTCCCGGTGCTGCCCAACACAGTGGCCAAGCAGCTGGAGGAGATGGGCTATGCCTTCGAGGCCCAGGAGGACGTGGACGACGACCACACCCTGGTCCGCTTTGTTACCAGCTGGGCCACTCCTGCCGAGGCGGTGGAGCAGTTCCTCAAGGATCTGGCCTCCTGCAAGTAATCGTACATCACTAAAAAAAGACGCGGCTGCGGCCGCGTCTTTTTTATTGGACCATTTGATTTTTTGCCCTCTGCTCTTGACACGAACGATTGTTCGAGTTATAGTATCAATAGAACAACAGTTCGATTGATTGGGAGGGAAAGTTTATGACAGGCTGGACGTTCTTTTTTGTGTTGATCGGTGTGGTTTTCATGACAGCGCAGCTGTTCCGTCTGATCAATTTCATTGACCGGCCCGCAGCCGGACGACACGAACGTACATGTGTTCGATAAACTGCCATGGATGTGCTGGAAAAGCTTACGATCCTGACGGATGCGGCAAAATATGACGCTGCCTGCACGTCCAGCGGCGGAAACCGCACCTCCCGAAAGGGGTATATCGGCAACACCTCCGCCTCGGTGGCGGGCTGCTGCCACTCCTTTTCTGCCGATGGGCGGTGCGTCTCCCTTTTGAAAGTGCTGATGACCAATTGCTGTGTGTTCGACTGCAAGTACTGCGTCAACCGCCGCAGCAACGATACCCGCCGCGCCGCCTTCACGCCGCAGGAGCTGGCGGACCTGACCATCAACTTTTACCGCCGCAATTACATTGAAGGGCTCTTTCTCTCCTCCGGCGTGCTGCGCAGTCCGGACTATACCACGGAGCTGATGATCCGAACCCTGCGTATCCTCCGGCAGGAATACCGATTCAACGGCTATATCCATGCCAAGGCCATCCCAGGCACGGCACCGGAGCTGGTGGAGCAGCTGGGCTTTTTGGCTGACCGCATGAGCGTCAATATCGAGCTGCCCTCCGAGGCGGGGCTGCGGACACTGGCACCGGACAAGACCAAGCAGGCTATCCTCTCCCCCATGCGGCAGATCCAGCAGCGGGGAAAGCAGAGTAAAGAAGAGCTGG
The DNA here is from genome assembly GCA_902462475.1 of uncultured Oscillibacter sp. The sequence continues at coordinate 9,359 of CABQCB010000026.1, forward strand.
TCAAATACCGGCACGCCCCCAAGTTCGCCCCTGCCGGCCAGAGCACCCAGCTGATCGTGGGAGCCACAGCGGACAACGATCTGCATATCCTGCGGCTGACCCAGGGACTCTACGATCGATACAAACTCAAACGCGTGTTCTATTCTGCGTATGTGCCCGTAGTGGAGCATGCCCTGCTCCCGTCCAAAGATACCAAGCCGCCGCTGCTGCGGGAGCACCGGCTCTATCAGGCGGACTGGCTGCTGCGCTTTTACGGGTTCCGGGCGGAAGAATTGCTGGACGAAAAGAACCCGGACTTCAATCCCCTGGTGGACCCCAAGTGCAGCTGGGCCCTGGCTCATCTGGATTTCTTCCCCGTGGAGGTCAACACGGCGGATTACGAGACGCTGCTGCGGATCCCCGGCGTGGGGGTCATCTCCGCCCGGCGGATCCTGTCAGCCCGCCGGGCCCGCCGCCTGCGGCCGGAGGACTTGGGAAAAATGGGCGTGGTCATGAAACGGGCGCAGTATTTTCTCACGGCTTCCGGAAAGCGGGCGGAGGGGCTTCGCTTTACGCAGGAGAGCCTGCTGGGCAATCTGATCGCGGCGGAGGCCCCCCAGCTGCCCCAGCCGGAGGCAGAGCAACTCTCTTTGTTTCAACCGGCTTATTCTTGAGGATGACCAGCTATGAACGATCTTGTATACTGCTACGACGGGAGCTTTGCGGGATTCCTGTGCTGCATTTTTGACAGCTATGCAAATAAAGAGGTCCCCACCGCCATCTGCTGCGATGAGGACCTTGTTCCCATGCTCTTTGCGTCCCGAAGTATCGTAACGGATACCGAGCACGCAAAGCGTGTGTTTCGAAAAGTTGTAAAGTATTCTTCCTTTGCATCTGATCTACTGCAAAGAGGCTTTCTCACCTGCCTTCCTGACCGGGAGATGCACCTTTATCGCCTGGCGGTGAAGCTGCTGGAGGAAGGTCCCGGCTTCCTGCGCAACTTTTCAGATGAGACGCTCTACCCTGTGGCCAAAGCGGTGCGGCACCTGAATTCGGAAGCGCATCTGCTCAAGGGGTTTACCCGCTTTTCCGACCTGGGCGGTGTGTTGGGCGGAGAGATCCAGCCCAAAAACCGGGTGCTTCCCCTGCTGCGGCGCCACTTTTGTGCCCGCTACCCGGACGACGCCTTCTTCCTGTATGACCGGACCCATCGCGAGGCGCTGTTTCATGCCGGCGGCAAGGCGGTGATCCGGCCGCTGGAGCAGTTTCAAATGGCGCCGCCGGATGCGCAGGAGGCCCGTTATCGTCTGCTTTGGAAGCGGTTTTACGATACCGTTGCCATTCGGGAGCGGTACAATCCCACCTGCCGCCGGACCCAGATGCCCATGCGCTACTGGGATACCATGACGGAATTCCAGGGGCCGGAGCATTTTAAGGCTCCAGCAGCTCCCGCAATCGGCGCAGTCCCCGCCGTTCCAGACGGGACACCTGCACCTGGGAAACGCCCAGCACCCGGGCTGTCCGCTCCTGGGTCAGCCCCTTGAAATACCGCAGCAGGATGGTCATCCGCTCTTTTTCCGGGAGGCGGTCGATGGCCTCCCGCAGGGCGAGCTTTTCCACCAGGCCCTCTTCCGGGGCGTCGGTCCCCAGTGTGCCCTCCAGCGTCAATCCGTCTGCCAGTTCCTGCTGGAGAGATTCCGGCGCCTCTGTGGCGGTCTCCGTCCTGGCGATCTCCTCCACGGTAAGTCCGGTGGCCTCCGCCAGTTCCGAAAGGACCGGTTCCCGTCCCAGATCATGGCGCAGACGCTCTCTTTGCGTGTAAAGCAATTGCGCTTGTTCCCGTATGGTGCGACCGACTTTTACCGTTCCGTCGTCCCGGAGAAAGCGGCGGATCTCCCCCGCGATCTTCGGTACGGCGTAGGTGGAAAAGCAGGTGCCGTAGGAGAAGTCGAATCCCTGCACGGCCTTCAAAAATCCCAGGCAGCCCAGCTGATACAGGTCATCCGGCTCCACACCGCGGCCATAATACCGGCGCACGATGCTCCAGATCAGACCGTTGTTTTCCAGAACTGCCTGCTCACAGGCCTCTCGATCCCCTGCCTGGGCGGCCCGCAGCAGCTCCATGGGGGCGCTCATTTCGCCGCTTTCAAACGGGGAGCCAGCTTCTTGCGCATGCTGACGGTGGTTCCGCGCCCCGGCACGGAGCGGACGGTGAGCTTGTCCATAAAGCTCTCCATAATGGTAAAGCCCATGCCGCTGCGCTCTTCCCCGCCGGTGGTGTACATAGGCTCCATGGCCTTTTCCACGTCCGGGATGCCGCGGCCGTGGTCCCGCACAGTGATCTCCAGAACGTGGTCGGGGCAGACGCGGATCTTCATCTGCACCTGTCCAATGCTGTCGGGGTACGCGTGGACGATGACATTGGTCACCGCTTCACTGACTGCTGTTTTGATATCCTCCAGCTCGTTGAGCGTGGGATCCATCTGCGCTGCAAAGCAGGCTGCCGCCGTGCGGGCAAAGCCCTCGTTGCTGCTGCGGCTTGGAAATTGCAGCGTCATTTCATTGATGGCCTTTGTTTTCATTATGTACTCCTCCCCAAGCTTATCGTATGGTCACCAGCCGTCCGATGCCGGCGGCATCCAGCACCCGGCGGGCCTGTCCCGGAACATTGGTCACCAGCAGGCAGCCATCCAGAAGATCCATTTTCTGCCGTGTCCGCAGGATCAGCGCGATACCGGAGCTGTCCATGAACGTCACCCGCTCCATGTCCAGCACCAGCTTTTTCGGCAGCGCCGCGTCAATGGCCCGCTCGATTTGACAGATGGCGTCCTTGGCGGCGTGGTGGTCCAGCTCCCCTTCCAGTTCCAGCAGCAGATTCCGATCTGCGCTTTTTGCCAACACTTCCATAGTATTCTCCTCTTTTGCCTGAACATTCCAGTATTTCCGAAAATCCATCATAAAGCCGTAGGCTTACGGTGATGATACCATGTTTCTATCCGGGATTGTGTCGAAACCCAAATGCCCTGTTTGGAAATTTTGGATGCGGCTCCCTTGTTCCGCCTTGCGGCGCGTTTGCCTGGGCAGTATAATAGGAAAAAACAAAAAGGAGATGGCTCCATGAAAGTTTTGATGCTCAACGGCAGCTCCCGGCCCCACGGCTGCACCGATACCGCCCTGCGTGAGGTGGCCGCCGTGCTGGATGGCTGCGGGATCGAGTCAGAGATCCTGTGGCTGGGCAATGATCCGGTCCGGGACTGCACGGCCTGCGGGACCTGCGGGAAAAAGCCGGGGCGCTGCGTGTTTGACGATGACATCGTCAATCGGATCATCGAAAAGGCCCGGGAGTGCGATGGGTTCGTATTTGGCTCCCCGGTTTATTACGCCCATCCCAGCGGCCGCATCCTGACCGTTCTGGACCGGGTGTTTTACGCCGGAAAAGACGCGTTTTCCCATAAGCCCGCGGCGGCCGTCGTCTCCGCCCGCCGGGCCGGCACTGTGGCGTCCGTGGACGTGCTGAACAAATACTTCACCATTTCCCAGATGCCGGTGGTGTCTTCCACCTACTGGAACATGGTGCACGGCTCCGTGCCCGGAGACGTGGCTCTGGACGAAGAGGGACTCCAGACCATGCGCAATCTGGGAAAGAACATGGCCTGGCTGCTCCAGTGCATCCAGGCCGGTCGGGACGCAGGGCTCCAGCCGCCCCAGGCGGAGCGCAGCGCGCGCACCAACTTTATTCGCTGAAAAAAGGAGCCCCGGAGGAATTCCTCCGGGGCTCCTTTTTTATATTGGATGATGGGGTACGCTGATTTACGCCTGCATGGCCTTGGCGGATTCCTCCAGCTTGGCGATCAGCTCCCGGAACTTGGCGGCCTTCTCCCGCTCGGCGTTTACCACGGCCTCGGGGGCACGGGAGACGAACTTTTCGTTGGAGAGCTTCTGCTCCACGATGCGCAGGCCGTTTTCCGCCTTTTCTTTCTCCTTGGCGATGCGCTCCAGCTCCGCGGCGATGTCCACCAGCTCGCTCAGAGGCATATACGCCGTGGCGTTTGCGGTGACCACGCTCACCTGACCCGTCACGTCTGCGGGGGCGGAGGCGGCGAAGGTCACGGCGCTGGCGTAGGCCAGACGCTCGATGAAGTGCAGGCCCTGGGCATAGATATCCGGCGTGGCGGTGACGATGAGCACCTCCGCCTTCTTGGACGGCGGCACGTTCATCTCGGCACGGCGGGCACGGATGGCCTTGATGGTGTCCATCACTGCCTCCATGGCGGCCTCTTCCTCCGGGAAGGAAAGCTCGGGCCGGTAAACGGGCCACTGGGAGGTCATGAGATAGGCGTCCTCATGGGGCAGCGCCTGGTAGATCTCCTCGGTGATGAAGGGCATAAAGGGATGCAGCAGCTTCAAAAGCTCCGTGAGCACATAGCAAAGGACGTTCTGGGCCACCAGCTTGGCCTGCTCGTCGGTTCCGTTGAGCCGGGTCTTGGTCAGCTCAATATACCAGTCGCAGTAGGTGTCCCACAGGAAGTCATAGACCTTGGCGGACGCCACACCGATCTCGTAGCTGTCCAGGTTCTCCGTGACTTCCTTGACCAGTGTGTTCAGCTTGGAGAGCACCCACTTGTCCTCCGCGGCAAGCTCGCTGACCTCCGGCAAAGTGCAGTGGTCGATGGTCAGGTTCATCATGACGAACCGGCTGGCGTTCCAGATCTTATTGGCGAAGTTGCGCATGGCCTCGCACTTTTCCGTGTAGAACCGGGTGTCGTTT
>CABQCB010000027.1 GCA_902462475.1 uncultured Oscillibacter sp.
CTCTGTCACCAGCTCCGAGGCGGAGGAGGCATAGGGCTCGTGGAAGCTGAAGGCGGCGTTTTCGATGTACTTGGCAGCGCGGCGGTGGTGGTCGATGACCGCCACCCGGTTGCACGACTCCAGAAGCTGCTGGCTTTCCACCATGTCGGGGCGGTTGGTATCCACCACGATCAAAAGGGAGCCTGGACGCATCTTCAAAAACGCCTCGCTGCCGGAGATGAACACATCCTCGTACTCCGGCAGGGTGCGCAGCTTGCTCAGCACCGGCCCGGCGGCGTTGCGCTCCAGATCGATGACGATCTGGGCCCGCTTGCCCCGGTTCCGGGCGGCGCAGCAAAGGCCCGCGGCGGCGCCCACGGCGTCCATGTCCGCGAAGCTGTGGCCCATGATGTAGATCTCCGTGGCGTCCGCCACCAGCTCGCTGAGGGCGTTGGCCATGACCCGGGACTTGACCTTGGTGCGCTTTTCCGTGGTCTTGGCCCGGCCGCCGTAGAAGGCAAAGTCCACCTTGCCCCGGACCACCGCCTGGTCGCCGCCCCGGCTGAGGGCCATCTCCACGGAGAGATTGGCGTTTTTGTAAAGCTCGGCCATGGTGTCGGCGTCCTTGCCCACGCCGATGGAGAGGGTGGGGTGCACGCCTTCGCCCACCTTGATATCCCGGATGGTGTCCAGCACAGAGAACCGGTCCTCGGCAAAGTGGTCGAAGTGCTGCTCTTCAAAGATGAACAGGTAGTGGTCCCGGGAGGTCTTCAGCAGCGGTGCGCCGGAAAAGGCCGCCCAGGCGGTGAGCTTTTCGTCGATCTGGGCCAGGACACCGCTGCGGGCGGTGTCCGCGCAGGCCTTCATGAGATCGTCGTAGTTGTCGATCAGGATCACGGCCACCACCGGACGGGAGGCCGTGTACTTTTCCCGCAGCTCGTCAGCCTCGGTGGTATCCACCCAGTAAGTGGTGGCCACCAGGTTCTGCTCGCCGCCCCGGCCCTTGGCCCGCACCAGGCTGCCGTACACCCGGAAGCGGCGGGAGTTCATGACCACCCGCTCCGGGCTCTCCTGCTTGCCCTCCAGCAGCCACTGGAAGGAGAAGGCAGGCACCGCGTCCTCCACCTTCATTTCAAAGAGGTGCTCCCGCACACCCGCCAGCTGCAAAAAGTTCTCGTTGCTCCAGATGACCTCGCCGGTGTCCGGACGGAACACCATGATGGGCAGCGGCGAGTTGATGAGGGTGGATTTGCTGGCGGTATCCACGCTGCCGGTGAGATTGTCGATATACTGCAGCACGCCCTGGCGCCGTTTCTGGTTGGATTTGGTGAAATACACGTAAAGGCCCAATGTGACGCAGCCCTCCGCCAGCGCCAGCAGGGGGCTGGCCATGGCCGTGGCCGCGCAGAAAAGCACCATGCACAGGAAATAGAGCTGCAAATTCGGCTCCAGCAGTCGGGAGAGTTTTTTATTGTTCATTGCAAAGTCTCCTTTGTGCACATACACATACTCATAGATTCTAATTAGTATATCAGTTTTCCATCCTCCGTGCAATAGCAAACTCCCCCTCCCGCGGACACGGCCCGTGCCATTTCCGACAAAAAACGGAGGGTCTGCGCCCTCCGTTTTTTCAAACCGTCTCCGCGTTCAAAATGGGACTTGCAGGATGGTAGTACTCCCGCTCCGGCAGCTTGTGCTCCAGCACCGCCCGCAGCAGCACGCTCAGCGCCTGATAGCTCTGGTAGGTCAGATCCTGCCCCACGCTGAAATCCACCTGTCCGGAGCGCAGGAAGGCCCGGATCTCCGGACCGCCGTCGTGGGCCAGCACCCGCACCCGGCCCTCCGCGCCTGTTTTCCGGATGGCCTCCACACAGGCGGGCACGCTCTGGTTGGCCATATAGATCAGCTCCGGCTCCTCCGCCAGTGCCCGCTCCACCGCCGCAAACGTCTCCTCATAGTCCTCGTGGCTGGCGGCAAGACGAATGTCCCGGCGGGAAAAGCCCACCTCCTCCAGCCGCTCCATGAAGCCCTCCACCCGGCCCTTGTGGCCGCCGTATTCCGGTCCGGCATAGACCGCCAGCATCATCTGGCCCGGACGGCACAGCTTGGCGGCGATCTCCCCGGCGATGCGTCCGGCCCGGTGAGCGTCCTCGCCCACGTAGCAAAGGCGCCGGGCTCCTTCCAGATCCGAGTTGAAGGTCACCACGGGGATACCCTGGCGGTGCAGGACCTCCAGCTTCTCCCGGACAGCCGGGTGGTCGGAGGCGCACAGGGCGATGCCGTCCGTCCCCTCCTGGGCAAGACGCTCCAGCAGGGCAAGGCAGGCCGTGGTGTCCCCCTGGGCGTATTCCTCCACGCTCACCCGCAGATTGTAGTCCCGCCGCTCCTCCCGGAAGCGGGCCACGCCTGCGGCGATCTCCCGGCCTACATACCCATCCCACCGGGGCTGCACCATGGCAAAGCAGCGCACAGTGCCGCTGGTGGCCAGGGCGGAGGCCATGTGGTTGGGCCGGTAGTCCAGCTCCTCCATCACCGCCAGCACCCGCTGGCGCACCTCCGCCTTCACATAAGGCCGGTCGTGCAGCACCCGGTCCACGGTGCCGATGGACACGCCGGCCCGCTCCGCGATCATTTTGATGGTTGCCCGCATGGTCATCCCCCCGCTTTGTGTTAACGGCCACATCATATCATATCCCCCACGGGTGTCAATCCTCTATTTTCTCCCACAGGGACAGTCGAAAGAAAAATGTATACAAACGGGATTTTCTGTGCTATACTATATTGAACTTCGCGTTGAGGAGCTATCGCTTCTCCGCTTTTTTCCTGTATTTTACCGGTGCGGACTGCGCTTTCCGCCTCGGTCAAATAATATAAAAGACATTCCCATAGGCAATGCGACAGGGCGACACCACCCTCCCGCCGGCGAAACGGGGCCGGATGCGGGAGCTGGACGTCTTTCCTTTGTGCGCTCATTTTCGACCGCCGCGTCCGCGCCGCCGCCCGCTGCCGGGGAACGTCTTGCTGTACCTACATTTTTAAATAGCAAGGAGTATCGAGAATCATATGGCAGAAAAACTGAAAATCATTCCTTTGGGCGGCCTCAACGAGATTGGAAAGAACATGACCGCCTATGAGTTCGGCGGCGAGATCATCGTGGTGGACTGCGGCATGGCCTTCCCCGGGGACGATATGTACGGCATCGACCTCATTATCCCCGACGTGAGCTACCTCATCAAAAACCGCGCCCGCATCCGGGGCTTGTTCATCACCCACGGCCATGAGGACCACGTGGGCGCCATCCCCTATGTGCTCAAGCAGATCAACATGCCCATTTACTGCACCCGCTTCACCGCCGGTCTCATCAAGCTCAAGCTGGAGGAGCACGGCCTGGTCAAGAGCACGAAGCTCATCACCGTGGAGCCGGGCAAGACCGTGCGGGCCGGCAAGTTCAACGTGGAGTTCATCCACGTGAACCACTCCATTGCCGACTCCGTGGCCTTCGCCATCCACACCCACATGGGCACCGTGGTCCACACCGGCGACTTCAAGATCGACTCCACCCCCATCGACGGGGAGGTCATCGACCTGGCCCGCTTCGGTGAGCTGGGCAAGGAGGGCGTGCTGGCGCTGTGCGCCGATTCCACCAACGTGGAGCGGCCCGGCTTCACCCCCTCGGAAAAGACCGTGGGCGCCACCTTCGTCCGCCAGTTCCAAAACTGCGAGGACCGCATCATCGTCACCACCTTCGCCTCCAACGTCCACCGCATCCAGCAGGTGCTGGACGCCGCCGCCCAGTGCGGCCGGAAGGTGGCTGTCACCGGCCGGAGCATGGAGAATATGATGAAGGTCTCCACGGAGCTGGGGTATATGAAAGTGCCCAAGAACACCCTGGTGGACATCAACAAGATCAAGGGCCTGCCCAAAAACAAGCAGGTCATCGTCACCACCGGCTCCCAGGGCGAGGAGATGAGCGCATTATACCGTATGGCCTTCTCCACCCACAAGCAGGTGGAGCTGGGCGCAGGGGACAAGGTGATCCTCTCCGCCTCCGCCATTCCCGGCAACGAGGTGACCGTCTCCCGCGTCATCAACGAGCTGTTCCGCAAGGGCGTGAAGGTGGTCTATAACCGGGCGGACATCCTGCATGTGTCCGGCCACGCCTGCCAGGAGGAGCTGAAGATCATCCACGCCCTCACCAAGCCCCGCTTCTTCATTCCCCTCCACGGCGAGCAGCGCATGCTCCAGATCCACAGCCAGCTGGCCCAGGACATGGGCATGGAGCGCAACCACATCGCCATTGCCGACAACGGCACCGTCATCGAGCTGACGGCCAAGACCCTCAAGCTCAACGGCTCCGTGCCCGCCGGCGAGGTGTACGTGGACGGCTCCGGCGTGGGCGACGTGGGCGCCGTGGTCATGCGGGACCGCAAGCGCCTGGCCGAGGACGGCATGGTGGTGGTGGTACTGCCCATCTCCGCCCACAACGGCGCGCTGCTCAGCGAGCCGGAAATCATCACCCGGGGCTTCATCTATGTGAAGGAGTCCGGCGATCTCATGAAAGAGCTCCAGACCGTGGCCATGGAGGCCGCGGAGACCGTCTCCCGCAAGCGCAGCCGGGACGACGGCGAGCTGCGGGGCGCGGTGAAGTCCGCCGTCAGCAGCTACCTCTTCAAAACCACCAAGCGCAGCCCCATGGTCATTCCCGTTGTGACCCGGCTGTAATCGAAAACCACCGCCGGACGGCTTGGCCGTCCGGCGGTGGTTTTTTGCCTATGTCCAGCGCTGTCCCCGCGCCAAAAAGCGGCGGCAAAGCCGCCGCTGTCTCAAAAGGAGATGTCCTTGAAGTATTCCGTGATATAGGCCAAAAAGGCCTGGGCCGCCTGATTTTGGTGGCGGCTCTTGTCCCAAAAGATACACTGCACACGCTTGATGGCAGGGGGGTCGATCTTGATGGCCACGGTTTTGCCCAGATGTCCCAAAAGCCGGGTATGGGCCGTGGCAATGGTGTTGCCCGCGCCGGCCATCACCATATTAAAGCGCATGGAGTAGTCACACTCCATCACGACCCGGGGGATAAAACCCGCCCTGTGGCACACCACATCGAAAAACTGGCGGGAGGAGTATTGCGGCGACAGCGCCACGAACGGCTGATCCTTCACCTCCCGCAGGCAGATCTGCTTCAAATGGGCCATGGGATGCTCCGGGTGGACCACCAGCACCGCATAGTCCGAGTCATAGAGCACCCGGGAACAGATGTTGGGCGGACACACAAAGTCCATGGGGCTGGCGATCAAAAAGTCATATTTATAAAGGAGGTCCTTGCAGTCGATCTGGTTGATGCGCAAAGACTCATGGGAAATTTTATAGCTGGGGTTCTCCTGCCAAAACGACAAGAAGGCGTTTTGGAACACGTTGGGACTGGTCGAGGCCACATAGACGGTGGTCTCTTTTTTTGCCCCGATGGCCGACACTTCGGCCTTGGCATAGTCCAGGGCGGACAGCGCGCTGTCGATCCGCTTCAAAAAGAGGATCCCGCTGCTGTTTAAAAACATGCGCCGGCCCACCCGGTCAAAAAGGCGGACGCCCAGTTCCTTTTCCAGATTCGATATACTGGCGCTCAGAGCGGGCGCTGAAATATACAGCTTGCCGGCTGTCTGCGTAAGGTTTCCGTTCTCCGCCAGCGCCTTGAAATACCGAAGCTGTGATAATTCCATTCTGCCCCGCTCCTTCCCCTCCGCCGTTTTCTGCTGAAATTCGTTTGGTTATTCTAAACAATACAGTAGATTATATGTAATTTTTTTTATGCACCTTGTGTGCTAGCATATAGGTACGATCACAAGGAGTCTCGGGCTTTCCCAAAATGCTCCGATTTTATATCTTATAAAACAAAGGATATCTCCCTTTATAAAAATTGTCAAGGCACCGATTTTTGCCCGATACTTGGAGCGTTTTCAAATGGAAATTTTTTATATTTGTATTATGGCCCGATAAGAACGGGTTGTAAGATATGGGCTTTTCCCAGCGGCCGCAGGAAGCCACAAATACGCAGGAGGTACTATGATGAAGAAGTTGAAAAAGGTCTTTGCACTGCTTCTGTCCACAGCGATGCTGTTTTCGCTGGTCGCCTGTGGAAGCACACCTTCCCAATCTTCCGAAGAAAGCTCCAACCCAGGAGAGGCCTCTTCCGACGTTGAAAAAATCGACAGCCCCTCCACCAGTCTCGTCATGGGCACCGCAGGCGCCGGCGGTACATGGTATGTCCTCGGCAGCGGCATCGCCAACCTCGTGACCAAGTACACCAACATCAACATGACTGCCTCTTCCACCAACGGAACAGTTGAAAATATGCGTCTGACCGGCGCCAACCGGCTGGACATCGGCATGACCCAGCCGCCGGCAGACTACGACGCCGTCATGGGCCGGGACTTGTTCCAGGGTGAAAAATACGAAAATCTCCGCTGGATGTGCGGCGGACACTACTCCATCGGCCAGATCGCCGTCCCCGCCGACTCCGACATCTATTCCATCGAGGATCTCAAGGGCAAGCGCGTGGCCATCGGCGTGGTGGGCAGCGGCGTGCGCCACATCGTGGGCAACGGCCTGATCCAGCTGGGCGGACTTACCCTGGATGACATCGAGATCGTCTCCGTGAACCAGGACCAGGGCACGGAAGCCCTTCAGGACGGCACCGCGGACGCCGCTGTGTACTCCGGCGGTATCCTGGTCTCCGGCCTGCTGAACCTCTCCCAGAGCATGGATGTGCGCATCCTCTCCATCCCGGAGGGCTCCATCGAGGAGATGGCGGAAACCAATCCCTCCCTGGCGGCGGCCATGAAGTACGTCACCATCCCCGCAGGCACGTATAAGGGCCAGACGGAGGACGTCCTCACCTCCGGCTTCATCACCGCATACACCGTCAACGCCGACGTCTCCGACGAGGCCGTCTACGCCATTTTGGAAACCATCTACCAGCACAGTGACGAGCTGGCGGAGATCTCCACCTCCGGCGCGGAATACACCCTGGAAGAGGGTCTGGCCCAGGGCTGCACCATCACGCCCCATCCCGGCGCCGTAAAGTGGTTTGCCGATCACGGCATCACCATTGAGGATCCGCTTGCATAAACAACCCCCTCCGCCTTCTGCACCCCTCCATTTCACCCGTCATCCCCTCCGCACGGAACAAATCCGGTGAAATAGAGGGGTGCAGTCTAACCTGACTGCATAGAAAGGAGCACTTATATGGCCCAAAAATGGCGCATTAGAATCACCATGGTGCTGGGTCTGATTTTGGCGATCATACAGCTGTACGGCGGTCTTTGGCCCATCGCCACGCAAACGCTGCGCGCCATCCATGTAGCATTGGGACTCGGCATGGCATTTATGATCTATCCGGTGGTAAAGCGGAAAGAGGGCAAACGTGACCTGCTGTCCAGCAAGCTCATGTTTGTGGTGGACTTCCTGTTTACGGCCGGCATCATCCTCTGCTGCACCTACTTCATCACCGAGCTGGAGGCACTGGCCTATCGGGGCGGCAACCCCTCCACCATGGACGTGATCGTCAGCTGCGTGGCCGTCCTGCTGGTCCTGGAATCCTGCCGCCGCTCCCTGGGCGCGGCAATGCCCATCATTGCGGTCATCTTCATCGTCTACGCCATGCTGGGGAACCTGCCCGGCTTCCTGCAGCACCGCGCCATCGACGTGGAGTGGCTTTCGACCCACCTCTTCCTGACCACGGAGGGCGTGTTCGGCACCACCATCGGCGCCAGTGCCACCACCGTCTTTTTGTTCGTTCTCTTCGGCGCAGCCCTGGAAAAGACCGGCGGCGGAGAATTCTTCCTGCAGCTGGCGTACAGTGTCTGCGGCCGGTATCGCGGCGGCACCGCCAAGGTGGCCGTTGTGGGCAGCGGCCTGATGGGCATGATCTCCGGAAGCGCCGTGGCCAACGTGGCCGGTGTGGGCTCCATCGCCATTCCTTTGATGAAGCAGACCGGCTATTCCAGTGATGACGCCGGCGCCATCGAGGCGGTCTCCGCCAGCGGCGGCCTGATCATGCCGCCGGTCATGGGCGCCGCCGCGTTCATCATGGCGGAAAACCTGGGCGTGCCCTACTCCGAGATCATTCTGGCAGCAGCTCTGCCCGCGACCCTCTACTACATGGCCATTTTGTTCTCCGTGGATTTCATCGCCGGACGGCAGGGCCTGGTGGGCATGCCCAAGGATCAGCTGCCCAAGTTCAGGGCCGTGATGAAAGAGGGCTACCTGTACATCATCCCCATGCTGATCCTCATCTACTTCATCTGCATCGCCAAGACCTCCGCCCAGCGGGCCGCGTTTTGGGGCTTCGTTTCCATCGTGGTGCTCTACGCCGTCCGCAAGATCCTCCAGGAAAAGGACGTGCGCGGTTTCTGCAAGATGATTCTGGACATCCTCATTGACGGCTCCCGCCAGGCGGTCTCCATCATCGCCGCCTGCGCCTGCGCCGGCATCATCGTGGGCGTCATCTCCCTCACCGGTCTCGGCCTTACCCTCTCCAGCGCCCTGGTGGACCTGGCCGGCGGCTCTTTGTTCCTGCTGCTGCTGTACACGGCCATCGCCTGCATCATTTTGGGCATGGGACTTCCGGTCACCGCCTGCTATATCATCCTGGCCGTGCTGGCTGCTCCCGCCATCGTGAATCTGGGCGTTCCCGCCATCGCCGCCCACCTGTTCGTGATGTATTACGGCGTCCTCTCCAACATCACGCCGCCGGTGGCCCTGGCCTCCTACGTTGCCGCGGGCATCTCCAAATCCAAGCCGCTGAACGTGGCCGTCACCTCCTGCAAGATGAGCGTGGTGCTGTTCGTTCTGCCGTTTATGTTCATCTATCAGCCCGTTCTGATTTTGCAGGAAGTCCAGGCAGTGACGCTGATCTCCGCCCTGGTGACCAGCGTGGTGGGCGTCATCGCCATCTCCGCCGGTTCCCAGCGCTACCTACTGCGAAACGCCAGTGTGCTGGAGTGTTTGATGCTGCTGGTAGGCGGTTTCTGCATGCTCTATCCCGAGTCTATTTCCGATGTGGTCGGTATCGTTCTGTTTGTCGCAGTGGTGCTCATCCATCTGAAAAAGCGGAAAAGCGCCCGGGCGGCAAGTGCCTGAAAGGAGCCGTAGAATGAAGTTTGATACCATTAAGGTCGAGCTGGAGGAATCCCTCGGCATCGCCACCATCACCATCAGCAAGCCCCCCGTCAACGCCATGGGCTCCGATGATTACGGTGAGCTGTACGAAGCGCTGTACAAGCTGAGCAAAAACAAGTCCATCCGCGCGCTGATCCTGACCGCAGAAGGCGAGAAGCTGTTTGTGGGCGGCTCCGACGTGAAGGAGTTCATCGCCCTGGACGGCGAGACCGGCCCCCTGTACACAGAGCGGAACAACGCGGTGCGCTCCTATCTCTATCACTTCCCCAAGCCCGTCATCTGCGCCCTCAACGGCTCCGCCTTCGGCGGCGGCGTGGGGCTGGCCATCTGTGCGGACATCCGCCTGTGCGTGCCGGAAGCCAAGTTCAATCTGGGTGAGATCAACATGGGCATTCTGGGGCTGACCCAGCACTTTACGGCCCGCTGCTTCAACGGCACCGCCCGGAAAATGGTCTACACCGGCGATCGCATCACCGCAGCCGAGGCCATGCGCATCGGCCTGGTGGACGAGATCGTCCCCCGGGAGGAGCTGATGACCCGCGCCAGGCAGCTGGCCAAGGAGATCGCCTCCAAATCCCCGCTGGCCATCCAGTATGCCAAGCAGTGCATGAACGAAGCCGAGCGGTACAGCCTGGAGAAGATCGGGTTCGAGGCGGCATGCATCGGCAAACTCTGGGCCACCGAGGACAAGAACGAGGCCACCGCCTCCTTCCTGGAAAAGCGTGAGCCCCACTTCCAGGGGCGCTGAAAAGGAGGGCAGGCCGGTCATGAGCAAAATCATGTCTCTTCAGGCAGCGGTATCGTCACTGGTCCACGACGGAGACAGCATCTGTATCGGCGGCTGCACCACGAACCGCAAGCCCTATGCCCTGGTGCGGGAGATCATCCGCCAGGGAAAACGAAACCTCTATCTCCACGGCGCCGCTTCCGGCGGCGACGCGGATATGCTGATCGGCGCGGACTGCTGCACGGCGTACATCAACTCCTACTGCGCCAACTCCGGCTATACCAACGTCTCCCGCCGGTACCGCAAATACGTGGAGGAGGGGAAGATCCTCTTCGAGGACTATTCCCTGGACATCCACGCAGCCTTGTACCATGCGGCGGCGCTGGGCTTCCCCTTCATCGCCGTCAAGCACATGCTGGGCTCGGATCTGGTGGAGAAGGTGGGCATCAGCGAAGAGGTCCGCGCCCAACACCCAAAGCTCCCCGCCCGCAAGTGCATGGTGATGGACAACCCCTTCCGCCCCGGCGACCAGCTTTGCTACATCCCCGTTCCGGACATCGACGTGGCGTTGATCCACGTGCAGAAGGCCGCTCCGGACGGCACCTGCCGTATCGAGGGCGCGGTCTTCAACGACCTGGACATGGCCCTGGGCGCCCGGCACGTGATCGTCAGCTGCGAGGAGATCGTCACGGAAGAGGAGATCCGCAGAGACCCCGGCGCCAATCAGATCTCCTGCGTCATTCCCGACGCCATCGTGCTGGCTCCCTTCGGCGCGCATCCCTCCCAGGTCTCCAACTACTATGACTACGACCGGGACTTCCTGAAGTATTACGACAAGGTCAGCAAAGAGGACGACCTCTATCAGGAGTTCCTGACCCAATGGGTCCGCACCCCCGCCGACCACTATGCCTATCTGGAACTGCTGGGCCCCAAACGCCTGATGGATCTGCGGGTCTGCCAGGGCATGAACTTTGCCGTTGCGCACGAGGCTTGAAAGGAGGCGCGGCATGAACTATACCAACAAGGAAATGCAGGTCATTATGATCGCCCGCCAGATCAAAGACGGCCAGCGCGTGATCGTGGGGACCGGCCTGCCTCTGGTAGGCGCCTCCCTGGCAAAGCGGACCTACGCGCCCAACTGCTGTTTGCTGGTGGAAAGCGGCATGGTAGACGGCTGTCCCGTGGAGGCCCCCACCAGCGTGGCGGATCTGCGCTTTTCCCACGGCGCGTCCACCCTCGGCGAGACATTCCGGTACTTCGGCATGCAGAATAACAACCTGCGCAAGCCCGTTATGGACCTGGGCTTTCTGGGCGGTGCGCAGATCGACCCGTACGGCAACCTCAACTCCACCTCCATCGGAGACTACCATCACCCCTCCGCCCGCTTTTCCGGAAGCGGCGGAGCCAACGGCATCGCCACCTACGTAAACACGGTTTTGATGATGCAGCATCAAAAACGCCGGTTTGTGGAAAAGGTGGACTACCTGACCAGTCCCGGCTGGATCGACGGCCCGGACGGACGCCGCAAAATGGGCCTTCCCGCCGACCGCGGCCCGCAGGTGGTCATCACCAACCTGGGGCTGATGCGCTTTGACGAGGAGACCAAGCGTATGTATGTGGCGGAGTACTTCCCCGGTGTGACCCCCCAGGACATTCAGGACAACACGGGATTTGAAATCGATACGTCCCGGGCCACGCAGTCCGTTCCGCCGGAGCCGGAGTGCCTGGAGATCCTTCGCAACCAGATCGATCCCAGCCGGCTCTACATCGGAAAGGAATGACATCCTCCCGGCCCCGCAGCCCCGGACCCCAATACCGTCAAGAAAGTGAGGACTATCTGATGAATGAATATTCCATGCCCCGCTACTTCCAGCATATGGAAGCGGTCGGAGAGTCCCTTTTTGCAGTTGACGAAGAAAACGCCAAAATATTGAAAGAGGCGGAGGCGGCCATCTCCACGCGGATCGAAGAGATCCTGGACGCCGGCAAGCCCACCGCCGACCTCAACAGCGCCGGACAGCTGTGCGCCATGCAGCGCATTGAAAAGCTGATCGATCCGGGCACCTGGCTCCCGCTGAACAGTCTTTTCAACCCCCGCGGCAACGCCAACGGCTCCACCAACATTGTCAAGGGACTGGCAAAGGTCAGCGGGAAATGGGTGGTCATCGTCGCGTCCGACAATAAAAAAATGGCCGGCGCCTGGGTCCCGGGGCAGGCGGAAAATCTTCTGCGCGCCTCCGACACGGCCAAGCGCCTGCGGATCCCCCTGGTATATCTGCTCAACTGCTCCGGCGTGAAAATGGACGAGCAGGAGAAGGTCTATCCCGACCGCCGCGGCGGCGGAACGCCTTTCTACCGCAACGCCCAGCTCAACCAGCTCGGCATCCCGGTCATCGTGGGCATCTACGGCACCAACCCCGCCGGCGGCGGTTATCACTCCATCAGCCCCACCATTCTGGTGGCCCACAAGGACGCCAACATGGCCGTGGGCGGCGCCGGCATCGTGGGCGGTATGTCTCCCAAGGGGCATGTGGACCTCTCCTCCGCCCAGGCACTGATCGACGCGCAGAAGGAGCTGCGCCAGGACGTCCCCGGAACGGTTTCCGTCCATCACGACGAGACCGGCTTCATGCGTGAAGTCTACGGCACGGAAGAAGGCGTGCTGGATGCCATCCGCAAGTACATCCGCTATACGCCCGCCTTTGACCCGGAGTTTTTCCGGGTGGATGCCCCCGCAGAGCCCGCCTATCCTGCCGAGGACCTGTATTCCCTCTTCCCCGCCAACCACAAGCGCCCCTACGAGATCTACGATATCATCGCCCGTCTGACGGACGGCTCCCAGCTGATGGAGTACAAGAAGGGCTACGGCCCCGAGATCGTCACCGGCCTTGCCAAGATCGACGGCCTGCTGGTGGGTATAGTGGCCAACGTGCAGGGCTTCTTCCTGGACTATCCCGAATACCGCACGGACGCGCTGGGTGTGGGCGGCAAGCTGTACCGGCAGGGCCTGATCAAAATGAGCGAATTTGTGACGCTCTGCGCCAGAGACCGCGTTCCTGTCATCTGGCTGCAGGACACCACCGGCATTGACGTTGGAAACGAGGCCGAGCGGGCCGAGCTGCTGGGCCTGGGCCAAAGCCTGATCTACTCCATCCAAAATTCCGACCTGCCCATGCTGGAGATCACCATGCGCAAGGGCACCGCGGCGGCGCACTATGTGCTGGGCGGTCCCCAGGGCAACGACACCAACGCCTTCTCCCTGGGCACCGTCGCCACCGAGATCTACGTCATGCACGGTGAGACAGCCGCTGCCGCCATGTACGCCCGCCGCCTGGTAAAGGATCAGGCCGCCGGAAAGGATCTGCAGCCCACCATCGACAAGATGAATCAGCTCATCTCCGACTACGCCGAAAAGTCCCGGGCCCAGTACTGCGCTCAGTCCGGCATGGTGGATGAGATCGTATCCCTGCAGAAGCTGCGCGCCTACCTGCTGGCCTTCACCGCCGCGGCCTATCAAAATCCCAAGGGGATCTGCCCGCACCACCAGATGGTCCTGCCGCGGATCATCTCCGATTACGCAAAGCAGACCCCCCCGCCTGCGGAGGAATGAGCCTATGAATGTTGTGGTCTACGCACTGGGCGCCTATCTCGCCACGGCTGTGATCTCTCTGGGTGTTGTGGCCATCATTCTCCTCATCAACCGCCTGTTTTCTTCCGGAAAGGAGGCGGAGTGAGTGGAGATCCTCTCCCAGCTGTTCCCGGGTATCAGCACGTTTTTCGCCATGGAGCCCGCCGTCGCCATTGCCAGAGTCGCCCTGATCGTATTGGGATTTTTCCTGGCCTACTACGGCTTCAAGCGGACACTGGAGCCGCTGATCATGGTCCCCATGGGGATCGCCATGATGGCCGTGAACGCAGGCATGATGTTCCTGAGCTCCGGCGCCATCGGAAACATGTTCGTCGACCCCCTTGCCTCCGATGCCGTGGAGCTAGTCAACATCATGCAGATCAATTTCCTCCAGCCCATCTATAACCTCACGTTTTCCAACGGTCTGATCGCCTGTCTGGTATTTATGGGCATCGGAGCGAGAAGCGAGATCAGCTATCTGCTGGCCAAGCCCTGGAGCTCCATGATCATCGCCATCTTCGCCGAGCTGGGCACATTCGTCACCCTGGTGGCCGGCATCTGCAAAGATGGCGATGAT
>CABQCB010000028.1 GCA_902462475.1 uncultured Oscillibacter sp.
TATATTACAGCAGGGTATCGAACGCGGCCTTGAAGTCGGCGATGATGTCCTCGGGATCCTCCAGGCCCACGCTGATGCGGACCAGACCCTCGGAAATGCCGGAGGCCTTCAGCTCCTCAGCGGTATAAGTAGAGTGGGTCATGGTAGCGGGATGCTCCACCAGGGTCTCAGCGTCGCCCAGGGACACGGCGATGGTGCACAGCTGCAGCTTGTTCAGAGCGGCGGCGGTGGCAGCCTTGTCGGCCTTCAGCTCGATGGAGATCATGCCGCCGGGCAGCTTCATCTGACGGGCAGCGATCTCGTGGCCCTCGAAGCTCTCCAGGCCGGGATAGTAGACCTTATCCACGGCGGGGTGGCTCACCAGGAACTCCGCGACCTTCTTGGCGTTGGCGCAGTGACGCTCCATGCGGATGTCCAGGGTCTTCATGCCGCGGGCCATCAGGAAGGCGTTGAAGGGGCTCATGACCGCGCCGGTCATATCCTTCAGGCCGAACATACGGGCGGTGTTGATGAACTCGTTATCGCTGATGATGGCACCCGCGATGACGTCGCCGTGGCCGTTGAGGTACTTGGTGGCGCTGTGGACGACCACGTCGGCACCCAGCTCCAGAGGACGCTGCAGGTAAGGCGTGCAGAAGGTGTTATCCACGATGACCTTGATGCCGGCGTTATAGGCGTGCGCCTCCTTGGCAACGGCAGCGATGTCCACGATCTTCAGGGTGGGGTTGCAGGGAGTCTCCAGATAGACCACCTTGGTCTTCTCGTTCAGAGCGGCCTTCAGGGCGGCCATGTCGGTCATATCGATGAAGTGGACCTTCACGCCGAACTTGCAGATGCCGTGGTTGAACAGAGCGAAGGTGCAGCCATACAGGGTGTCGCTGGCCACGATCTCGTCGCCGGCTTCCACGCTGGACCAGATGGCGGTGGAGATAGCGCCCATGCCGGAAGCGGTGGCCAGAGCAGCCTCGCCGCCCTCCAGCTCAGCCAGCTTGGCTTCCACGGTGGCTACGGTGGGGTTGCCCAGACGGGAATAGATGTAGCCGCTCTCCTGGCCGGCAAAGCGGGCACCGCCCTGCTCCACGGTATCGAACTCGAAGGTGGAGGTCTGATAGATGGGATCGCACAAAGAACCCGCAGCGTTCTTCACCTTGCCGGTATGGATCTGACGGGTGGCAAAGCCAAGCTTCTTTTCAGTGTTCATGATAAATCCTTCCTTTCTAATTCGGCCCGCGCGGTGTCTTTCTCCGGCGGAGCAATCGTTTTTGCGTTCATTTTTCCAACATCAGACGGCCAAAACTGCCGCATCTGTCAGTGGGAGAGAGAATAGAGAGAGAGTTGTTTTGATCAGCGCATTTGTGGTAATGTTGACCAGAAATTTCAGATTGTCTTTCATTTCTTTACCAACTTCTGACTATAAGATAACACAATTCCCAAAGGGTGTGTTAGTATTGGTTTTCCTCAATCTGTTCTCACTTTTTTCAATAGCGGTTTGACTTTCCCCGGCGCACGGCCTATAATAAGCAATCATGGCCGGTTATAACAGGAGGTATGGCATGACTTTTCAGCAGCTTACATATGTCGTTGAAATTTCCAAGTGCGGCTCCATTAACAAGGCCGCTCACAAGTTGTTTCTTTCTCAGTCCGGCATCTCCACCGCTGTGCGGGAGCTGGAGGAGGAATTGGGCATTCAGTTTTTTGTCCGCAGCAACCGGGGCGTGGAATTCACGCCGGAGGGAAAGGAGTTCCTCAGCTACGCCATCTCTCTTCTGGAGCAAAAGCAGCGGATCGAAAGCCTCTACGGTGAGGCCAGAAACACCGCCGCGCCGGTACGCTTTTCCGTTTCCACCCAGCGCTACCCCTTTTCAGAGGACGCGTTTTTGCGGATGCTGCAAAACACGGAGGAAAACCGCTACTGCTTTTCCGCCAAGGAGGCCGGCATGGACGCGGTCATCGACGACGTCTATGACCACCGGGCGGATATCGGCGTGATCTTTTTGACGGAGCTGACGGAGAAGATGATCCGGCGGCTGCTGGACTCCCGGGAACTGGAATTCCACGAGGTGGCTGCGGTGGCACCGTGCGTCTATGTCCGCAAGGACCACCCGCTGGCGGGATTGAGCACCGTCAGCGAATCGGACCTGGCCGGCTACCCCTATGTCTCCTTTGAACATGACCAGGGCGTGGCGGCGGACTTTTCCGAGGAGTACCAGATCCTGTCGCTGAAAAAGCCCGCCCGGTGCATCAGCGTGAACAACCGCTCCACCATGATGAACGTGCTGGCCCGCACCGACGCTTTCACCACCGGCAGCGGGTTGCTGGTGGAAAACATCACCAGCCAGGCGGTGGTGACGGTCCCCCTGTCCGGCAAGACCTGCATCCGGCTGGGTTGGATCGTGCCGAAAAACAGCAAGCTCTCCCCCCTGGCCGAGCAGTTCGTCTCCTATCTGGAGCAGTCCGTGGCGGAGTCCATCCGGTTTACCGAAAGCCTTCACCAATCTCTTCCCAAGATCTGTTCGGAGCAGAGCTGAATGAAAAAAAGAGAGCGTCCGTTGGACGCTCTCTTTTTATAGATCAAGCCTGGCTGGCTTCGTGCTCGGCCTCGGCAGCCAGCAGAGCCTTCTTGGCCTCCACGCCGGACTCGGCCACGTCGTACTCCCAGTTCCAGGGATCCTTGCGGCAGATACCGTCGGCGAAGGGGATGAAGATGGACAGGATGCCCACGACTGCCAGGATCCAGCAGTACCAGAGGTTGGGGATGATGTCCGTGGGGCTCATGGCGATGCCGTAAGCGGAGGTCAGGGACGCCGCCGTCAGCAGCTGGGCGCCGTAGGGGATCATGCCCTGCAGCACGCAGGAGAACACGTCCAGCAAGGAAGCGGTGCGGCGGGGATCGACCTTGTACTCGTGGCTGATATCTCTGGCCATGCTGCCGCTGAGGACGATGGCCACGGTGTTGTTGGCGGTGGCGCAGTCGGCCAGGGACACCAGAACGGAGATGCCCACCTGAGCGGACTTGTTGCCCTTCATCATGCCGCGCAGCTTTTCAATGAGCCAGGTGATGCCGCCGTTGTGCGTGACCATCTCAGACATGCCGCCGCAGAACAGCGTCAGGAAGAACACCTCGTTCATGCCGGTGAAGCCCGTCCAGACGTTCTGGGCAAAGCCGAAGATATCCAGAGAGCCGGTGGCCAGACCCACGATGCCGGCAGCGAAGATGCCGATGGTCAGGACCAGGAACACGTTCATGCCCACCAGAGCCAGGATCAGAACCAGCAGATAGGGCACGACCTTGATGATGCTGTACTCCAGCGCGCCCATCTCAGGCGTCACATCGGGACGGCCAACCATCAGCAGCACGATGATGGTGATGATAGCGGCGGGCAGGGCGATGAAGAAGTTCACGCGGAACTTATCGCGCATCTCGCAGCCCTGGCTGCGGGTGGCAGCGATGGTGGTATCGGAGATCATGGACAGGTTGTCGCCGAACATGGCGCCGCCCACGCAGGCACCCAGCATCATGGGGATGCTCAGTCCCGCCTTGTCCGCAACGCCCACGGCGATGGGAACGATGGCGCCGATGGTGCCCATGGAGGTACCGGTTGCGGTGCCCATGAACGCGGAGATGATGAACACGCCGGCAGTCAGGAAGTGGACGGGGATCAGGCTCAGGCCCAGGTTGACGGTGGCATCCCGGCCGCCCATGGCAGCCGCCACGCCGGAGAAGGCACCGGCCAGCAGATAGATCATCAGCATGGTCAGCACGTCCTCATTGGCCGCGCCTCTGGCAAAGATCTTGAAACGCTCATTCATGGTGCCCTTGGTCATGGCAAACGCCACCAGCAGGGCGATAAACATAGCCGTTACGGAGGGGAACTGGTAAAACGCCATTTCGACGCCCTGGGACTGCAGGATCAGTCCGGCGCCCAGATAGATCACAACGAATATCAGGAACGGAACCAGAGCCAGGCCGCTGCCTTTCTTATTCAGGGTACGATCCATAAAATTTTCCTCCTCTTTTCTTGTCCTCTTTGCTGATACGCCTCTCTCTTCGTCTTATTGCACAGAATATGCTCTCCAGATCTTCTCGTCTCTGTGTAAAAGTATATCATTTTTTGCATGGAACTGTTAATACCTATCTTGTATAATGGGCTATTACTTTTTTCGATACCAATTAATCCCTTTCTTCATAATCCATTTTTCACGGGTTTTTGATCTCCGCATTGACTTTTTTCTCCATTTCCGATATTGTTAAATTCCTGATAAGAATACCGTATGAAAGGCAGGGAACGTATATGTCCTCTTTGGATCTTTCCAGTCTGATGGGCATCTCTCTGGGCACGCTGACTCTGGGCAAGGTCATTTCCGCCGCCGTCACGCTGCTGATCTGTCTGGTGGTCATCCGGGTGCTGATGAAGCTTCTGAACCGCCTGCTGAGCCGGTCCAAGCTGGACGCCCGGGTCCAAAAATATGTGGCCGCCGGTGTGCGGATGGTCCTCTATGTCATCACGGCGCTGATCGTGGTGGACAGTCTGGGCATTCCCATTACCTCCCTGGTGGCCCTGCTGTCCGTGGGCTCCCTGGGCATCACCCTGGCGGCGGAGGACATTCTGGGCAACGTGGCGGGCGGCCTGGTGATCCTCTCGTCCCACCCCTTTGCCCTGGGCGACTTTTTGGAGGTGGGCGGCACCTCCGGAACGGTGGAGGAGATCAGTCTCAACCACACCAAGCTCATCACCCCCGACGGGCTGATGGTGCTGCTGCCCAACAAGGAGCTGGCCAGCTCCAAAATGACCAACTACACCGTCAACGGCCAGCGGCGCATCGTCTGGAAGGTCTCCGCCTCCTATGATGCCCCCACGGAGACGGTGAAAGCCGCCTGTGAGCAGGCCCTGGGCATGACGGACCACCTTTTGAAAGACCCCGCCCCCAGCGTGCGGCTGACGAGTTACGGGGAAAGTGCCATTGAATACACCGTTTACTGCTGGGCCGCGCCTGCCGATTACTGGGACGCCTATTTTGCCCTGGGCGAGCATCTGCGCACCGCCTTCGCCGACCACGGCGTGGAGATGACCTACAACCATCTGAACGTGCACATTGTGGAAAACCGGACCTGAACGAAAAAAGTACCGCGGCAGCTGCCGCGGTACTTTTTTTCCATGGTTCAGCGGCCCAGCCGCAGGTCCTCTTCGATGAGCAGTTTCAGCGCCTCCACCGCCACCCGGACGGAGGCAGTGGTATCCTCGCTCATGCGCTGGTCCAGTCCGGCGGCCTCCCGTTCCTGGTTCCACACCACGTGGAAGCAGGAGCCGCATCGGCACCCCAGTGCCGCCGCCACCACAAACAGCGCGGCAGACTCCATTTCACTGGCCTTGACCCCCAGCCGCTTCCAGCTCTCCCACTTTTGCTTGAGCTCGTAGTAGACCGGGGAGGCGTCGGGGCTGTGCTGACCGTAGAAGCTGTCCTTGCACTGGACCACGCCCGTGTGCAAAGGCAGCCCCAGGTCCCGGGTGGCCCGCACCAGACAGCCCGTCACGTCATAGTCCGCCACCGCCGGGAACTCCAAAGGCGCGTATTCCAGGCTGGTATGCTCAAACCGCACGGCGCCGGTGGCCACCACAATGTCCCCGGACTGTACGTTCAAGTCGATGCCGCCGCAGGTGCCCGTGCGGATGAAGGTATCCGCGCCGCACTTGTGCAGCTCCTCCATGGCGATGGCCGCGGAGGGCCCGCCGATGCCGGTGGAGCAGGCCGTGACCTTCTGCCCCAGCAGCGTCCCGGTCCAGACGTTGTACTCCCGGTTGCACGCCACCTGCCGGGCGTCATCAAACAGGGCGGCAATGGCCGGCACCCGCCCCGGGTCGCCGGGCAGGATGCAGTAGCGTCCCACGTCCTCGCCGGTACAGGCGATATGATACTGCCGTTCCAGTTCCTGCATACAGATCACCTCACTGAATTTGATACCGCCAGTATAGCAGACTCCGGCACGCCTTGTAAAGGCGCGCTCCACCCCCCTTTTTGTTCTCTTTTGTTGTCTCTTTGTCACTTTTTTGAGATGTACCCCAAAAAGCGCTGTGATACAGTGAGAGAAATTTCAGAAAGGAGCCTCCTATGCGATCCATGTTTGCCCTTTTGCTGCCGCTGGCGCTCCTGGCCGGCTGCGCGGCCCCATCTTCCTCCACGGCGCAGGAGGATACCGCCCAGGAAAGCCCCCAAGCCAGCACCTCCCCCGATGACACCGACGGAACCCTTTTTGATGAAGAACTGTCCGTGACGGTGGACGGCGGCAGAACGCTGACGCTGGCAGCCCACTGCAAGGAGACCTTCATGGATGGCTTTTCCACCTTCGGCACAGGCTCCATTGACGTGCTGGACAACGGGAAGCTGCTTCAGACCCTGGACGTGGGTGCGGGCGTCCTCACGCTGGAGGAAGATGCGGCAGCTTCTTCCAAGCAAGTCTATCCCACGGTTTTTGACAGCAACTACCTGCCCACTGTGGTAGATCTCAATTTTGACGGCGCCCAGGACATCCTGTGCATGTGCGACATGGGCACGGTGAACGGGTCGTACCTCTGCTGGCTGTGGGACCCGGACCTGGGGCAATTCATCGCCGGTCCCGGGCTGTGCGGCTACGCCGTGGAGCCGGACCCCGACACCCGGCAGGTCTCCGTCAGCAGCCGCGGCGGCTGGGGCACTTACGACACGGATATCTATGCCCCCGATGAGCAGGGTGCCCTGGTCCATGTGAAGAACATCCACAAGGAACCGGCAGAGGACGGCAGCGGAGAGCTGAAAACCACCGTCCAGATACTGGCGGACGGCCAGTGGACTGAAGTCACCGAATAAAAAAGAACGCCACCCCAGGTTCGGGTGGCGTTCTTTTTTATTATTTCAAGGTCACGACCGTCACGCCGGACTCACCCTCGCCGTAGACGCCCAAGCGGAAGTCCTTTACCGCCTTGTTGCGCCGCAGGATATCGTGGACGGCCTTGCGCAGGGCGCCGGTGCCCTTGCCGTGGATGATGGTCACCGTATCCAGATGGCCCATGACGGCGGCGGAGAGGAAGTTCTCCACCACGCCCTCCGCCTCCAGCGTCTCCAGGCCCCGGATATCCAGCTCCCGGGCGGCGGAGGTCCGCAGGGCCCGGTCGGCGTTCTGGCGGATGGTGACGGCAGTCTTGGGCTTGCGCGCGGCCCGCTCGTCATCCTCAATAAGCCGTACCTCGGCGGCCTTGGCCTTCATCTTCAGCACGCCGGATTTCAATTGCAGCGTGCCGTCCTTCCCCACGGACACCACCTCCGCCGGCGTCCGCACACCGGGGATCTCTACAAGGTCTCCCTCAGCGATGGGGCGGCTGGGCTTGGGAATGGGCTCTTGCCGGGCGTCCCGCTTGGAGATGGCCTCCTCCGCCTCGTTGAGGGTGCGGCGCAGGGCCGCCCGGGCCTCGTTCTCGTTCATGCTGCGTTCTGCCTTGGCCTGAGCCTTGCGCATGGCACTCAGCTCCGCGAACACCTGATCGGCGGCGGAACGGGCGTCCCGCACGATCCGCTTGGCTTCTGCCTCGCCCCGGCTGCGGGCGTTCTCCTTGGCCCGCTCCATCTGGGAGCGGAACTCCCGGGCCTTGCGGGCGTCCTCCTCCCGCTGGGCATAGAGCCGGTTTGCCTCCTGCTCCCGCTTTTCCAGCGCCTGGCGCTTGGCCTCCAGCTCCGTGAGCACATCCTCAAATCGGACGCTTTCGCCGCTCATCTGCACCTGGGCCGCCTGGATGACCTTCTCCGGCAGACCCAGCCGCCGAGAGATGGCAAAGGCATTGGACTTGCCGGGAATGCCGATGAGGAGACGGTAGGTGGGGCTGAGGGTCTCCACGTCGAATTCGCAGGAGGCGTTCTCCACCCCCGCCGTGGTCATGGCGAAGGTCTTGAGCTCGGCGTAGTGGGTGGTGGCGGCGATCTTGGCTCCGGCGCTGCGGGCCTCCTGGATGATGGCGATGGCCAGCGCCGCGCCCTCCACCGGGTCGGTGCCCGCCCCAAGCTCATCGAAGAGAATCAGGCTGTGGCGGTCCGCCTCCTGCAAAATACTCACGATATTGACCATATGTGCCGAAAAAGTGGACAAACTCTGCTCGATGCTCTGCTCGTCACCGATATCCGCCAGCACTTTTTCGTAGCAGGAGATCTCGCTCTGGTCCGCCACGGGGATGTGCAGGCCGCACTGGGTCATCACCGTCAGCAATCCCAGCGTCTTGAGGCTCACGGTCTTGCCGCCGGTATTGGGGCCGGTGATGACCAGGGTATCGAAGGTATCGCCCAGTTGGATGTCAATGGGCACAGCCTTCTTGGGGTCCAGCAGCGGGTGCCGGGCACGCCGCAGGTGGATGCCTCCGTCCCGGCGCAATGCCGGACGGGCAGCGTTCATTTTATAGCTCAGCTGGCCCCGGGCAAAGATCAGGTCCAGGTGCACCATGGCGTCGTAGTCCCACTGGATATCCTCCCGGTGGGCCGCCGCCTCGGCGGAAAGCTCCGCCAGGATCCGCTGGATCTCCTTTTCCTCCTTGGCCTGGAGCTCAATGAACTCGTTGTTGGCCTGCACCACGCCCATGGGCTCCACGAACACCGTGGCGCCGGAGGAAGAGATGTCATGCACCAGGCCCGGCAGGTCGCCCTTGTGCTCTGCCTTCACCGGCACCACGAAGCGGCCGTCCCGCTGGGTGATGATGGTCTCCTGGAGCACCTTGGCATAGCTGGGGGAGGAGATGATCTTCTGAAGGATCTGGCGGCTCTTGGTCTGGGCCGCCCGCATGTGCCGGCGGATGTCCGCCAGCTCGGGACTGGCCGCATCGGCAATGGTGTCCTCGTCCACGATGCACCGCTTGATCTTCTCTTCCAGGAAGCGGTTGCCGTGGAGGGACAAAAACAGATGGTCGATGGCGGTCTTTTCCGCCGCGTCGGCGTTGAAATACTCTTTGGCCCGGCGGGCGGCGGTCAGCAGGTCCGCAATGGTCAGCAGCTCCCGGGTGTTCAGGCTGCCGCCCCGGTCCGCCCGGTCCAGGGCTTCCGCCACCGGCTTGACGCCGGAAAAGGACGGGCTGCCTCTGAGGCCGATCATGGTCCGGGCCGCGTCGGTCTGGTCCAGCAGCCGCTCTACTTCCTCCCGCTCCGTCTCCGGCCGCACAGCCATGGCCCGCTGCTTTGCCTCGGCGCTGATGGCCTGCTCCGAAAGCATTTGCAGCACCCGGGGCAGCTCCAGCGTCCGCAGGGATTTATCAAATAATTCGCTCATACTCGCTTTCTCCTGTCAAGTGATCTCACTTGATGGTCATTCATAAATATAGGGATTTGGTCCTTCCAGCACCCAGGGCATCCGGTGCCCGAACTCCATCTGGATGGTGGGGGCTGGAAAGTCGTCCGGCAGCAGGTCACACTGGGACTTGAATGCCACGGAAAATCCGTCACCCAGCTCATACCAGCCCGCCGGGAACACCTCTTTAGCCCCCGGCATCGTGTCTCCCTCCAAAATACGGCCCACCAGATGGTACCATCCGCCGCCGGAGAGGGTGGTCGGGGTGCCCTGGTAGTACATGAGCTCCCCCGGCTTTTCCACATCCAGCCCCAGCGTCTCAAAAAAGTCCCGCACCGCCTGGGGCAGCGTTCCCACCGCCTGGGCAAAGTTGCGGCATCCGTCACACTGGCAGGTGATCCACTCCTCGTTATGGGATGCATAATAGGCCCGGGTGGCCTCCACATCCACTGCCAGGCGGTAGCCGCCAAAGACAAATTCCGTCATATTTCTATCCATTTTGTATATAATAGTCAAAACAATACAATTTGTATCCTATTTTGTCGGTGTCTGTACGCTTTTGTAGAAATCCAGCGTGCGGAAGCCCCGCTCCAGCTGGGCCGCAACGAAGGCCTCCGCCGCCCCGGCCAGACGGTCCATGGCCTTGCCCTCCAGGGTGAAGCTGTACAGCCGCTTGGGATCGCCGTAGAGGATATGACGCAATGCCGCCAGGGAATCACGGCACAAGGGCATGGAGAGCGCCCGCTCTCCCCTGCCGCATCGGCGGCAGTGCAGCACGCCCTGCACCACATCCAGCATGGGCTCCTCCGGGTCCGGCAATCCGCAGTAGGCGCAGCCGTCCGCCAGAGGTTCATAGCCCGCCAGGGCCAGCAGCCTCAGCTCAAAAGCCGCTTTCACCAGACGGGGCGGCTTGTGTAAAGCCGAAAGGGCATACAGCCCATTGAGCAGGTGGCGCAGGATATCATCGGAGGCGGTGTCCTCCGTGGTGACAGACTCCGTCAGCTCCGCCATATAGAACCCCAGCGCCATAGCCTCCAGGTCCTGTCGCAAGCCCGTAAACAGCTCCAGTGTCTCGGCGTCGTTGGCATAGTACCACTCGCCCCGGCGGTACAGCGTCCACTCCCCGTAGGCCAGAGACTGGGCGCAGGCGGCAAATTTGCTGTTCTTCCGCCGGGCGCCCCGGGCGATGACCGACACGCGGCCCAGGTCCCGGGTCAGCAGCGTCAGGATTTTGTCAGACTCCTTGGTCACCGTCTCCCGCAGGACGATGCCGTTTGTCACCGTATAGGGCGTGGATGCCACCGTGGTCCCTCCTATGTAAGGGAGGCCACGGGCCTCCCGTTCAGCCCTCGACTCCCTGGTCGGGGCGTTCCGACTGGCGGTAGAGCACATAGGCCAGCGGCTCCCCCGTCATACAAAACCATTCCCAATAGGCGTCGTTTTTCATCCGCAGACCTCCTTTTTCGTTAGTCTGCGGAATCCGTCGAATGTTATAGCTGGAAACATCTGCGCGAATCGGCCATTGCAGCCAAACCGGCGGGACGCCGTTTTGCTTCTATTCTGCCTTATTCGTCCCGGCAGCCGAAGCTGCGCACATAGTTCCTATTCTCCCGCCAGTTTGCCCATGAAATTCCATTTCATGGGTGCCCCTTTTCCACCTGAGCGGTCAGGCAAAGCCCGCCCGCTCCAAGGGTTTGCTCCGCAAACCGCTTGTACGCCGCGCACGCGGCGGCGGGGCGCTGCCCCGCTTCGGAAAACCGGCGGGTCGCCGTTTTGCTTCTATTCTGCCTTATTCGTCCCGGTAGCCGAAGCTGCGCACATAGTTCATGTTGTCCCGCCAGTTTTCCTTGACCTTCACCCAGGTCTCCAGGTACACCTTGGTGCCCATGAACTTCTCCATGTCCTGCCGGGCCAGGGAGCTGATCTTCTTCAGCATGGCGCCCTGCTTGCCGATAATGATGCCCTTATGGCTGGCCTTTTCGCAGTAGATGGTGGCATCCACGTCGATGACGCCGGAATCCCGCTCGGAGAACTTGGTGATCTCCACGGCGGTGCCGTGGGGGATCTCCTTATCCAGGCACAAAAGCAGCTTCTCCCGCAGCAGCTCGCCCATGACCTGGCGCTCCGGCTGATCGGAAGTCACATCGTCCGGGAACAGCTGGGGGCCCTCCTGAGCGTACTTGTGGAGCTGGGTCATCAAATCGTCCAGGCCGCTGCCCGTATGGGCGGAGATGGGGATGATGGCGTCGAAGCCGTCCCACACCGCATTATACGCAGCAATGACCGGCAGCAGCTCCGCCGGCTCCACCGTGTCGATCTTGTTGATGCACAGCACGCAGGGGATCTTCTCCTCCCGGATGCGGTCGATGAGCGCCTGCTCCGGTCCGCCCACATGGGGGATGGGCTCCACCAGCAGCAGCGCACAGTCCACGTCGGAGAGGCTGGAGGTCACCACCTTGACCATATACTCTCCCAGGGCGGAGCGGGGCTTGTGCAGGCCCGGGGTGTCCAGCAGGATATACTGGGTATCCTCCTGGTTCACCACGCCGTAAATCCGGTTACGGGTGGTCTGGGCCTTGTTGGAAACGATGGCGATCTTCTCTCCCACCAGGGCGTTGGTCAGGCTGGACTTGCCCACGTTGGGCCGTCCGCACACGGTGATCATGGCGACTTGTTTGATGTTAGACATAGGTGATCCTCAACTTTCTTTTGTTAAGCAATCTTTTTGGACGGCAGAACCGCTTCTGCCGCCTGTTTCCCGTTTACTTTACCACAAAACCATGGAAAATACAACCGTTCGGGGATGAAACGCGGGAGCACCTGCCTTACGCAGATGCCCCCGTGTTTTTCCTGGTCTCTTACCGCGCCAGCACTTTCTTCAGGTACTGACCCGTATAGCTCTTCTCACACGCGGCCACCTCTTCCGGCGTACCGGTGCTCATCCTCGCCCGCTCCGGATCCCTCGCCCCGGCCTGCGGCCAGGGCTCACTCCCTTCGCGGCTCGTCCTCTCCCCACGCGACCCGCTCCGCTGGGCTCGCGCGGGGACCCCGGGAATCGTCTGCCCCGGCTTACCGTGCCAGCACTTTCTTCAAATACTGACCCGTGTAGCTCTTCTCACACGCGGCCACCTCTTCCGGCGTACCGGTGCAGACGATAGTGCCGCCGCCGTCGCCGCCCTCGGGGCCCAGGTCGATCAGGTGGTCGGCGCACTTGATGACATCCAGGTTGTGCTCGATGACCACCACCGTGTTGCCCGCGTCCACCAGCCGCTGCAAGACCTCCAGGAGCTTGCGCACATCGTCGGCATGGAGGCCGGTGGTGGGCTCGTCCAGAATATAGATGGTCTTGCCGGTGGCCTGCTTAGAAAGCTCCGTGGCCAGCTTCACCCGCTGGGCCTCGCCGCCGGAGAGCTCCGTGGAGGGCTGGCCCAGCTTCACATACCCCAATCCCACGTCCTGGAGGGTCTGGAGCTTCTTATTAAGCCGGGGCAGGGCGGCGAAGAAGTCCACCGCCTCGTCCACGGTCATGTCCAGCACTTCCGCGATGTTCTTGCCCTTGTAGCGCACCTCCAGGGTCTCCCGGTTGTACCGGCGGCCCTTGCACACCTCGCAGGGCACGAAGATATCCGGCAGGAAGTGCATCTCGATCTTCAAAACGCCGTCGCCGGAGCAGGCCTCGCACCGTCCGCCCCGGACGTTGAAGCTGAAGCGGCCCGGCCCGTACCCCCGGCTCTTGGCCTCCTGGGTGGAGGCAAACAGGTCCCGGATGTCGTTGAACAATCCCGTATAGGTGGCAGGGTTGGACCGGGGCGTGCGGCCGATGGGGCTTTGGTCGATGTCCACCACCTTGTCCAGCTGGTCGATGCCCTCGATGCGCTGGCACTTGCCGGGATGCACCTTCATGCGCATAAGCTCTGCCCCCAGGCGCTTGAAGAGCACCTCGTTGACCAAGGAGCTCTTGCCGCTGCCGGAGACGCCGGTGACCACCGTCAGCGTTCCCAGGGGGAAGGTGACGTCGATGCCCCGGAGGTTGTTCTCCGCCGCACCGATGACCTTGAGTGTTTTTCCGTTGCCGGGACGCCGCTGGGCGGGCACGGGGATCTTTTTCTTGCCGGAGAGGTACTGGCCCGTCAGGCTGTTGGGATTGGCCATGACCTCCTCCGGCGTGCCGGCAGCCACGACCTCTCCGCCATGGAC
>CABQCB010000029.1 GCA_902462475.1 uncultured Oscillibacter sp.
GCAGGGGCGTCTTTGATTACATCCGGTTTCCCAAAGCGCCGGGACGGCTGAAAAAGTACGTATTCAATCTGGCGGACTTTGCCATTTTCTTTGGCGCGGTATGGATCGCCCTGCGTTCCGGAGGAAAACACCGCTGAGGCGTTGACAAAGACCGCAGAAGGCGCGTACAATAGGGGTGCGGAAATGTGGAATGACATTCCGCTATAAGGAATTAACGGCGTGTACGCCGGAACAAAGATAGGAGAATTGCTGTGGATACGATGAAAATGCCTTCCATGGACGCAGTGGCGCGGTTCAAGGCCGCCATGGACTCCGATCAGGGCGCTCTGGGCCCCTTTATGATCACCTCTGACCCGGCCTATGTGGAGGCCGCCGGCTATGCCGGCTATGACTTTGTGCTGCTGGATATGGAGCACGGCCCCGGCACCTTTGAAAACCTGCAGAACCTGATCCGCGCCGCCAACGTGGCGGGCGTGTGCCCGGTGGTGCGTGTGCCCCGCGGCATGGATATCTGGGTGGACCGCGCCCTGGACGTGGGCGCCGGCGCGCTGCTGGTGCCTCAGATCGACACGGCGGACCAGGCCCGCGCCGTGATCTCCGCCGCCAAGTTTGCCCCCGTGGGCAGCCGGGGCACCAACCGGTTCGTGCGCTCCGCCTGCTACGGCGCCAAGCCCGGCAGCGAGTATTTCGCCCAGGCCAACGAGACGGTGGTCATCATCCAGGCCGAGGGCAAGAAGGCCGTGGAGAACCTGGACGAGATCCTGGACGTGCCCGGCCTGGACGTGCTGTTCATCGGGCCCTATGACCTGTCCAGCTCCCTGGGCCACGTGGGCGAGGTGAACCACCCGGACGTGATCGCCTGCATCCAGGGCATCATCGAAAAGGCCAACGCCAAGGGCGTGAAGCTGGGCTGCTTTGCCGACACCGTGGAGGGCGCCAAGAAGTGGCGTGACATGGGCATCAAGTTCGTGGGCTACACCTGCGATACCTACCTTTTCTACCAGGCGGCCAAGGCGGACGTGGACGCCTTTGCGAAGAAGTAAATCCATATGAAAAAAGCGGACACCCTCAAGGGGTGTCCGCTTTTTTTATGACTCCTGGGCATCTTCCTTGTGCAGGGGAAGGCCCAGCTTTTCCATTTTCCGGTACAGGGTGGAAAGATGCAGTTCCATCCGTTCCGCCGCCTGGCGCAGGTCGCCGCCGCACTCTTCCACCACGGCGGTGATGTACTGCCGCTGGCACTGGTCCATGGCCTGCTGGTAAGGAAGGGCAGGATCCACCGCCGGCGGGGCGGGCCGCTCCACCACGACGGTGTTCACCTTCCGGAAGGACTGGAGTTCAATGAGCGTATTCTTGCTCTCCACGATCATCCGCTCCACGGTGTTGCGCAGCTCCCGTACGTTGCCCGGCCAGTCGTACTGCTCCATGACCTGGATGGTGTCCGGTCCCAGCCGCTTGGTGAAGCCGTATTTTTTATTGAACGCTTTCAAAAAATGCTCTGCCAGGGGGCGGATGTCCTCCGTGCGCTCCCGCAGGGGCGGCACGTTCACCACCAGTACGTTGAGACGGTAATAGAGGTCCGCCCGGAAGGTCTTTTCCCGCACCATCTCCGCAAGGTCCCGGTTGGTGGCGGCAATGATGCGCACGTCGCTTTTGATGATCTGGTTGCTGCCCAGCCGCTTGATCTCCCCGTTTTCGATAATGCGCAGGAGCTTGGCCTGCAGCTCCAGAGGCATCTCGCCGATTTCGTCGAGAAATACGGTGCCCTTGTTGGCAAACTCGAAAAGGCCGATCTTGCCGTCCTTCATGCCGCCGGTGAATGTGCCCTTTTCGTAGCCGAACATCTCCGCCTCCAGCAGGGAGGGGGGCAATGAGGCGCAGTTGATGGGGATGAACACCTGGTCGGCCCGGTTGCTTTTGGCGTGGATGTACTTGGCGAACATCTCCTTGCCGGAGCCGGACTCCCCGTAGATGATGACAGTGGAGTCCACCGCGGCGATATGGTCGGCGTATTCCAGCAGGCTGCGCATGGGCTGGCTCTCCGCAATGAGCATGTCCGGCGTTTTGTCCGTGCCCTGCATGAAGCGGATGACGCTGCGGATGTTGTCCCGCTCCTGGTCGAATTTCTCCAAAAGCGTGTAGAGCTCCCGCTCGTCCCAGCTGTAAGTGGGCACGTACTCCAGCTCCCCGTCCGGCCCGAAGTGGGGGCGGGAGAGGGCCAGCACCTGCTTGCCGGAGTCCTGGAGGGTGTGGTTGCTCAGGCACTCCTTCTTCGTCTCCAGGGTCTTGATGGACGAGGCGCTGGTGGCATGGCAGTAGTCGTGGAGCGTATCGTAAATGGAAAGGCCCAGCAGGGTCTCACGGTCGATGCCAAGCAGACGGCAGCAGCCGTCGTTGACATAGAGAAAGCGGCCCTTGCTGTCGGTGACCAGCATGCTGCCGAAATAGTGCTCCGCCAGGACTTTCAAAAGTTCATATTCCCGCTGGGCGGCGGGGTCTGCGGCAAGATTTGGAATTTCCATGGTGTCTCCTTTTTCGCGTTTCGCCAAAATGCGAAAATCTGTTTTGCAAAAGTGCAAATTCCAACAGAATTTTACCCCAATATACCATGACAATGCACAGAAATGCAAGAATCATTTGTGTAATAGTCACAACGATATAGTTGGCACAAAAATTGCTTATTATTTAGGCATCAACACAAGGCCGCAAAAGCGGCAGACCAACAAGGAGGGTAACGACTATGGAAGAAAAACGCAGCACGGCCCCGATGGACCTGGAGTCCACGGACTATGACGTGGAGCGGGTGGGAGACCTGGATCCCCGGCTGGAGGCCGGAAAGCGGGACGCCGTCTTTTTCCACGCACTGGGCATCATCTGCACGGTGATCGCCACCATCTGGATGTACGCCTTCGGCACCGGCGACCCGGCGGAGATGAAATATCTGCTGGGCATGCCCATGTGGGTGTCCGGCGCCATCTTGATCTATCTTGCCATGTTTGTGGTAGGCATGATCTATCTGGCCAAGTGGGAGGAATTCCCCCTGACGGCCCGCTTCAAGAAAAACCGGTCTGACAAGAACAAGGGAGGGAACAAGGCATGAGCTACGATCTGGGTGGATTTTCCATCACCGCGTCCACGTCCCGGACGATGCTGGTGATTTTCGCCATTTACACGGTTGTCATCGTGGGCTTTGGCTTCTATATTAAGTATCAGTCCCGGAAGGGCAGCCAGGACGGCCTGGCCTCCTTCCTCACCGGCGGCGGCGGACTGGGCGCCTTCGCCATCGCCATGATCGCCGCCACCAACTCCATGGCCGGCGGCACCATGATCACCGCCCCGGGCCTGGGCTACAAGGTGGGCTTCACCGCCGCCCTGGTCTACTACGCAGGCTTCCTCACTGCCGCCTATGGCCTTGGCAGCGTGGGCCGCAAGGTGGCCATCCTCCGTGACCGCACCGGCGCTGTCACCTTCCAGCAGCTGCTGGGTCTGCGGTTCCAGTCCAAGGCCGTGGTGGCCGCGCTGGCCATCACCGGCGCGTTCGGCCTGACCTTCTTCGCCGCCGGTCAGATCTCTGCCGGCGCCAAGGTGTTCGCCGCCGTCACCGGCACCAACGCCTACTATCTGGGTATCGTGCTGGTCATCGTCATCACCGTCATCTACACCCTCTCCGGCGGCATCAAGTCCATGGCCAAGGTGGCCGTCATCCAGGGCGTCATCATGCTGCTGGCCACGTTCGCCATCATCGGCGTGCTCATTGCCACCAATGTGGAAAACCACGGCAGCGTCCAGGCCACCATGGAGTACCTGGGCTCCGCCTTCCCCGGCGCCATCCAGGCCAACACCGGCTTTAGCTTCTGGAACGCCATGGGCACGGCACTGTTTGCCGGCGTTGGATTGGGCGCGGTGCCTCACGCCCTGTCCGTCACCATGACCTACAACAACCACAAAAAGCTCAAGCAGGGCGTCATGATCTCCTGCTGCGTGTTCACCCTGGTGCAGGGCATCATGTGCTTCACCGGCCCCCTGACCTACGCCATCAACCCCAACCTGGAGACCGCTGACTACACCACCATCTTCAACGCCACCAACCTGCTGCCCTCCTGGGTGGGCGGTATCATCTTCTGCGGTATCTTCGCCGCCGTGCAGTCCTCTCTGGCGGGCCTTGCCATGGCGGGCGCATCCATGCTGGCCAAGGACTTCATCGTGGACTGCTGCAAGCCCTCCACGCCTGCCAAGACTCAGAGCCGCATCAACACCGCCTGTGTGCTGGCCATCGCCCTGATCGCCACGCTCATCGCCCTCAAGCCCTCTGAGCTGACCCAGTACATCATCAACTTCGCCCTGGCAGCCCTGGGCGCCGCCTGGTATTTCCCCGTGCTGGTGGGCATGTACTGGAAGAAGGCCACGGCCAAGGGCATGGTGGCCTCCATCGTGGGCGGCTTTGCCTCCTACGTGGTGTTCTACTTCCTCTCCAGCGTCATCCCCGCCACCAAGGCCTGGTGGGCTGCCTCTCTGGGCGGCGTCCACGCCTTCCTGCCCGCGTGGATTATCTCTTTGGTGCTGTTGGTGGCGGTGAGCAAGGCCACGAAGAACGAGCGCATCAAGCTGGGCTACTTCCAGGTGTTCTTCTGCGCCGATTACGACGAGAAGTACGCCAAGGTGGACACCCTCAAGGATTAAGCGAAAGAAGGAACGGATCATGATCAAAAGCAGGGACAACTTTTTCCAGGTCAGCGACGGCGCTTGGATCTACTTTGAAGACTACGGCAAGGACAAGGGCGACCCCATCGTCATTCTCCACGGCTATCTTTGCTCGTCCAAGTTCTTCTACAAGAACATCGAGGGCCTTTCCGCCAACCACCGGCTGGTGCTGGTGGACTGGCGGGGCCACGGCTCCTCCTCCAAGACCCTCCAGAACCTGACCATGGAGCGCTGCGCCCAGGATATCCACGAGCTCATCGAGCATCTGGGCCTGGAGAACGTGACGCTGCTGGGCTGGTCCATGGGCTCCAGCGTGGTCATGGAGTACTATGAGCAGTTCGGCGCGGACCATCTGAAGAAGATCGGCGTCATCGACAGCGCCCTGTATCCCTTCTCCCCGGAAAGCTGGAACAGCCACTCCCTGGCGGGCTTCAACATGGACGGCATGACCGCCACGCTGGAAAACGCCTTCACCAACCACGACGGCTACACCCGGGCCTTCACCCGCCTGTGCTTCCATGAGCCCCCCTGCAAGGAAGACGAGGATTGGGTCAGCACGGAGATGAAAAAGCTGCCCGTGTACATCGCCTTTGCCCTGTACAACGACTTCCTCTTCAAGGATTACACCCCCACGCTGAGCAAGATCACCATCCCCCTGATGATCTGCTGCGCCGACAGCCCCGCCATCCCTCGCGGGCTTGCCATGGGCCGGTACTACCGGGACTTGGTGGGCGGCAAGTGCTTCTTCCACGAGTTTTTGAACCTGGGCCACGTGATGTTCCTGGAGGACCCGGAGCAGTTCAACCGCACGGTGCTGGAGTTTGTGGAGCAGTACGCCTGAGCGGTACCTGGTATCCTTTGTTTTCCCCCCTCTTTTCCCCTCTCGAAAGCGCCCTGCCTCTTACCGGGACAGGGCGCTTTCCACAAAAAGCAGCGGCCGGAGCCAAGCTCCGGCCTCTGCTTTTTGTGTGGGACAGGCGGTTTTGTTCACACCCGCTCGCGCTTTTTCCAGGGCAGGCGCGGCACGGTGCGCTGAGGGGGCGTGGTGCGCCAGTGGAGGCTGGTCTTGTGGAAAAGCGGTTCGCACACCAGCAAAATGGCGGGCATGAGGAAGATGCTCACCAGAGCGGAGATGCAGGCGCCACGGGAGAGCATGATGCAGATGGCGCCGATGAGGTCGATGGACGAGACGAAGGACACGCCCAGCGTGGCGCAGAAGAGCACCAGAGCGCTGGTGATGATGGAGGCATCGGAGGCGTCCGCGGCGATGGCGATGGCCTCCT
This sequence comes from uncultured Oscillibacter sp., assembly GCA_902462475.1. Next base: position 5,985 of record CABQCB010000029.1, read on the forward strand.
TGGCCGTCTTGCCGCTGCGCAGCTCCTCCTGGAACCGGGAGGTCATCAAAATGGCGTAGTCCACCGTGGCGCCCAGCTGCACGCAGCTGATGATGGTGGGGGCGATAAAGGGGATCTGGGCGCCGGTGAAGTAGGAGCAGCCCTGGTTCAGGAAGATGGCCAGCTCAATGGTGGCCACCAGCACCGCCGGCACCGTCAGCGAACGGAACACCACCGCGATGATGAGGAAGATGGCGGCGATGGAGATGTAGCTGGTGACGTTGAAGTCCACGGCGGCGGTCTCGATCAGATCCCGGTACATGGCGCCCTCGCCGGTGATCATGGCGTCGGGGTCGTAGTCATTGAGGATGGATTGCATCTCATCCAGCTGCGCGGCCACCTGGTCCGTGGCGGGCTCGTAGGAGGAGTTGACCATCATCAGCTGCCAGCCGTCCTGGCGGAGCATCTGACGCAGCTCCTCGGGCACGAAGAAGTCGGGAATGCCGGTGCCCAGCATGGCGTGGTAGGAGAGCACGGAGGTGACGCCGTCCAGGGCTTCCATCCGCTGCTCGATCTCGCTCATCTGCGTGGCGGTCAGATCGTCCCGCAGCACGATGAAGTGAGAGGTGGCCATGTCAAAGTCCTCTTTGAGCTTTTCGTTGCTGACGATGGAGGGAAGGTCCTTGGGCAAAGACTCATCCAGCTTATAGTAGATATCCGCGTGGCTCTGGGCGTAGTAGGCGGGCAGCACCAGCAAAAGGGTCAGCACCACCAGGGCGCGCCGGTGCCGCAGCACAAAGCTGTTGACGCCGTGGAAGCTGGGCAGAAGGGCCTTGTGCTTGTGGCGGTCGATCTGCTTGTCGAACAGCAGCACCAGGCTGGGCAGCACCAGAATGACCGTGGCCACGCCCAGCACCACGCCCTTGGCCATGACGATGCCGATGTCCCGGCCCAGGGTCAGACGCATGAAGCAAAGGGCCAGGAAGCCGGCGATGGTGGTCAGGCTGGAGCCGGACAGGGAGCGGAACGCGGCGCAGATGGCCTGGGCCATGGCGTCCCGCTTGTCGTCGTAGTTGGCCCGCTCCTCCTCGTAGCGGCGGTAGAGGAAGATGGAGTAGTCCATGGTCACGCCCAATTGCAGCACCGCGGCGATGGCCTTGGTGATGTAGGAGATCTCGCCTAAGAAGAAGTTGGTGCCGAAGTTATAGATGACGGCGATGCCGATGCTGGCGAGGAACACGAAGGGCAGCACCGTGGACTCCAGCGTGACGGCCATGGCGGCCAGGGCCAGCAAAATGGCCAGCCCCACAAAGAGGGGCAGCTCGCTGTCCATCACGTCCCGGGTGTCCTTGATGACCACGGAGAAGCCCGCAAGGAAGCACGCTTCATTGCACAGGCTGCGCACCTGTTCAATGGCCTCCATGGTCTCGTCGGAGGCGCCGGGGTGGTCGTACTGGATGATGATCATGGTGGCGTCCCCGGAGAAGAACAGATCCCGGAAGGCGGCGGGGATCATGTCGGCGGGGATCTGCAGGCCCACCAGGTTGCTCAGCCATACGGCGTTGGATACGCCGGGCACATCCTGGATGCTGCGCACCAGGTCGTTGGTGTAGCCGGCGGGCATGCCGTCCACGATGAGCATGCTGGTGGCGGCCATCTGGAAGGGGTCCTCCAGCAGCTGCTCGCCCTGGGAGGAGGGCAGGTCCTGGGGAAGATAGGAGAGAATATCGTAGTTGATGCGGGTGGCGGCGTAGCCGATGATGGACGGAATGAGCATCACCAGGGCGATGATGGCCACCAGCTTGGGCCTGCGGGTCAGGCCATGGGCAATTTTTTCAATCAAGTGATCCACCTGCACTTTCCAAGGTCAGGAAAAGATCCCGGTCACGGCGCTCCAGAAGTCCCGGAACATCTGGACCACGCGATCCCAGAAGCTGGACTTGGGCGCCTCCTGCGCTGCTTCGGCCTCCGTATCCTCCTCCGGCACCTGGATCTCCTGGGTGCGGATGAGCACCTGGATGCTCTGGGGGGCCGGGTTCTCTGCCGAGGTCAGCGACACGGCCTGGGCGGTGGAGTCCATGTTCAGGAGATTATCCATCTGGCCCGTGTGTTCGTTCCAGGTATCTTCAATGATGGAGCTGATGTCGTTTTTGGCGGATTTCACATCGGAAGTGGTGGAAAGGCTCCTGGCCGCCTGACGCAGGGAGGCGGCAAGGCCGGAAAGCGTCTTCTGGGTGCCGCTGTCCAGCTGGGTGCCGGCATTTTTCGTCACCGATTCCAGGTCTGTCAGGAAGGTGTGCAGGTCCCGGGTGCCGGTGACGGCGGCCTCCGTCAGCGCCTTGGCGCCGGCCAGGGCCTGCTGGGCTTTGGGAATGTAGTCGTCCACGGTTTTGTTGAGCTTTTCCGTCTCGTCCAGGACCTCCTGGAGCTTTTTGGCCGCGGCCTGGGCCACGCTGCCTGCGTCACGCAGGTGGTCAGTGGCGTCGTCTGTCTTTTTCAAAAGGGCGGACAGCGTGCCGCTGAGACCGTCCTGGCCCAGGGCGCCGCAAAGATCGCCCAGCTGATCGAGCAGCGTGCTGGCGGCGGGGCCTATGGATTCGGCCAGATCCTTCATCTGGTCCACAGAGATGCCGAAGCCCGAGAGCAGCTGGTTGACGGCTTCCGCCTGTTCCAGCGTCTCCTCATACTCGCCGGTCTTGGAAAACGCCCACAGCTGATACTGCTCCGGAGAGAGGCCGGCCTTCCAAAACTCCTGGAACTCCGCCTCGGAGGGCTCCAGTCCGGCCTCTGTCATCTGGGCAACATAGGCCTCATACTGGGCGTCATAGGCCGCATCCAGCTTTTTGACAGCGGCGCGGATCTGGTCCACGGTCATGCCGTTTACCGTCACCTCGGACCCGCCGGAGAGAGAGGGCGCCTGCTTGCGCAGGGCGTCCACGGCACTTTGTCCGCTGTCCGCGAGCTTTTGGAGCTTCTCCAGCACACGGCCCAGGTCATTGAGGTCGCTGCGCAGGGAGGAGGCGCTGCCCTTGCCGGATTGCAGATCGTCCAGATCCTCGTCCAGGTCGTCCAGCACGTCCCGCAGGTCCCCCAGCTGGGTCCGGAGGCTCACGGCGGTGGTGCACAGACTGTCCACCTGGGTCTGGATGTCCGTCAGGGCCTGGGAGGCCGTGTCCAGATGGCCGGCCAGGGGCTCCAGCGTGTCGGCCAGGGACGAGAGATCTCCCAGGGCCACGTCCGCCTCGGCGTAGAGCTGGTCCTTGCTCTGGGAGACGGTGCCCCGGGCCTTATTGAGCTGGTCCAGGCCGTCGGCCGTGGCGTTGAGGCTGCTCTGCATGCCGCTGAAGGCGTCCAGCAGCGTGTCAAGGCTGCCGGAGAGCTTGTCGTAGTCGTCCTCCAGCTGATCCTTGCGCTCGGAGAGCTTGGCGATCTCATCCAGCTGGCTGAGGGTGGCGGGCACCATCAAAAACGTCATGCCGTCAAAGGTGAAGTCGTCGCTGCCCACCCGGATGGTGAAGTGCTGCTCCTCACCCGGCAGGGCCAAAAACAATACCGTGCGCAGGTTGCCGATCAGCTGGACCTGGGCGCCCGGTGCCTCCAGGGACAAAATGTCATCCTGGTTGAACAGGGCCATGGCCTCCAGGGTGTAGTTGTTGCGGGCGTACTCGCTGGCGCTGGGGTTGGGGATGGCGTCCACTGAGATCTCCACCACCCCGGTCTTACCGGCCAGGTCCTCCGCCTTGGCCGGCACGCCGTTCAGAGTATAATGGATGGACAGCGTCCAGGGCAGTGCCTCAAAGGGCGCGGCGGTCTTGCCCTCAAAGTAGAAGTGGGACGGGGCGCTGTCCCCGAAGCGGAAAGTGACGGTGCCGTCCTGGCAGGTGGGCTGCGTGCCGTCGGTCAGGTTGTTGACGGCGTCGTAGGTGCCGTGGTCTTCCAGGGTGGTGGCGCCGTTGAGGGTGTAGCTTTTGACCACGCTGCCCTCCGTCAGGTTGCCGTAGTAGTCCAGTGTGGCGTAATAGGCCTCGTCATAGACGGGGGCCACGCCGTCGCCGATGGGTTCCGCGGCCAATGCGGCAGGGGCGGTGGCCAGCAGTGCCGCCGCAGTGGCGGCTGCCAGGATCCGGCGCGGGCAGACATGGAAGGGATTCATGTGCATGCTCCTCTCAATTATCAACAAATGTTCAATAATAAAATATTGTTGATTTATTTGACGGGGGAGATTATAATACTGCGCAGAGGGAAAAGCAATGGACACATTGGCCCAAGTGTCAAGAGGAGGCTGCGGCATGAAAAACGAAACGGAGGACCGCCGGTCCCGCCGGTCCCGGCGCTTATTAAAGGAAGGACTGCTGGCGCTCATGCGGGAAAAGCGGTTTTCGGAGATCACAGTGCGGGACATTACGGAGCGCATGGATCTCAACCGGGGCACCTTTTACCTGCACTACCCGGACACCACTGCCCTGCTGCAAAGCGTGGAGACGGACATGCTGGCCGAGGCCCAGGCGCTCATCGACGCCCACATGGCCCAGACCAAGGAGGAGCGGACGCTGCGCCCGGTGTTCGAGCCGATCCTGGACTATGTGGTGGAGCATCGGGAGGTGTGCCAGGCGCTGTTTGTGAACAACTCCTCCAGCAACTTCACCGACCGGCTCTATCAGCTGATCCGGGCCAACGGACTGCCTTTGGCCCAGGCGTGGTTCCACCCGTCCTCCCCGGAGCGGATGGAGTATCTTCTGAGCTTTGTGACCTATGGACTCATCGGGCTTATGAAGATCTGGTTCGACCAGGGGATGACCCTGCCCAAGGAGACGCTGGTCTCCGCCGCCGACCGGATGGTCCAGGGGGCAGGCGAGGGGCTTTTGGAGACGAGCACCAGCTGAAAAAGGCAAAATGAAGGCGCCCGGCTGATGCCGGGCGCCTTCACTGCTTTATGAGATTCACTCTGCCAGTATGCGGCGCATGAGTGCCGAGGCCTGATCCAGCGCATCGTCCAGAGGGATGGTATAGTCCTCCTGCTCAATGCTCAAAGCTCCGTCGTATCCCAGGGAACGGAGGGTATCCACAAAGGAGCGCCACCAGTCCTCACTGTGGCCGCTGCCGGGCGTCACATAGTTCCAGGCACGGCCTGCAATGTCCAGCACGTCCTTCGTCTCCAGCATGGTGTTCACCGCGCCGGCCTTTTCCAGGCGGGCGTCCTTGATATGCACGTGGTAGATGTCGCCCTCCAGCGCCCGGGCGGTGGCCAGGGGGTCCGCCCCCATCCAGAAAAGGTGGCTGGGGTCCAGGTTCACGCCCACGATGGGGCCCACGGCTTGGCGCAGACGATAGAAGCTCTCCGGATTATAGACCAGCTGCCAGCCGTGAAACTCCAGGGCAATGCGGCGGATGCCGCACTCCTCGGCCTGCCGGGCCATGACCTGCCACCGGGCGATGGCCTCGTCCCACTGATAGCGGAGGATGTCCACCGTTTCCCGGGGCCAGCAGGTGACGATCCAGGTGGGACTGTGGTCCTCCGGGCAGCCGCCGGGCAGGCCGCTCATCATCACCACCGTCTCCACGCCCAGCTGCTGGGCCAGGCGGAAGGTCTTTTCCGTCACGGCCCGGTTCTCCTGCCCCTTCTGGCCGGGGAAGAGGGGGTTGCCGGAGCAGTTGAGCGCGGAGATGGTCAGGCCGCTGTCCGCCAGGGTGCCGGTCAGGGTCCGGCGGGCGTCGGGGCTTGCGATCAGGGTGTCCAGATCCACATGGGGGGCGCTGGACCAGTTGCCGCAGCCCAGCTCCACCTGCTCCAGTCCCAGGGCGCGGCATTTGGCCGCCGCCTGCTTAAGCGGCAGATGAGCAAGGCTGTCCGTCATCAATCCCAGTTTCATGGAAAAGACCCTCCTTATCGTTGATGGCTCCAGCATAGCACAGAATGGTTGCGCATGTCCACCAAATGGGAATTTTTTCTTGACGCGGGCGGCGCCGGGGGAGTATGGTGAAGCCACAGAACAAAAGGAGGAGATTTCTATGGGCTGCTTTTACTGTGACGAACACAACGAGGGCCGCGAGGCCATCATGTTCCCGGTAGGGGAGATGAAAGCCGGTATGCTCTACCTTTTCAAGGACCAGGCGCACCGGGGGCGGTGTGTGCTGGCGCTGAAAAACCACCGGCGGGAGCTATGCGAGTGCGAGCCGGGAGAGCTGGCGGACTTTGCCGAGGATCTGGCCCGGGCCAGCGGCGCCGTAAAGGAGCTGTGGGGCTGCACCAAGCTGAATCTGGCCTCTTTTGGAGATGCCAATCCCCATCTGCATTTCCACATCGTGCCCAAGTACGAGGGTGGCTTTGAGTTCGGCGGAAACTTCCAGATCACAAATCCAGAGCCGGTCTACCTCAAGGAGGAGGAATATGCGGATATGATCCGGGCTCTGCGGGAAAAATTGGGCATGTGAGCCATGCCGCAGGACAAGAGAGAGGCCTGTGCCTCTCTCTTGACTTTTTTCCCAAACCTGTTCACGCAAATTTTACGAAATGTCCTCTTCCGCGGAGCCGCGGCTTGTGCTAGAATGAACTCCGTTGGAAAACGATTACCTTTGAGAAAGGTGGTTTATATCGATGAGAAAGACGAAGATCGTGTGCACGCTGGGCCCCGCCACGGATGGAGAGGGCATCCTGCGGGAGATGGCGCTGGCGGGCATGAACGTGGCTCGTTTCAATTTTTCCCACGGCACCCATGAAGGCCACAAGGCCCGGCTGGACGCGCTGAAGGCCCTGCGCCAGGAGCTGAATCTGCCCATTGCCGCCATGCTGGACACCAAGGGCCCGGAGGTCCGGCTGAAGACCTTCGCGAACGGCTCTGTGGAACTCAAGGCCGATACGGAGTTCACGCTGACCACCCGGGAGGTGGTGGGCGACGAGACGTGCTGCTCCATCACCTATAACGATCTGCCCGGCGACGTGAAGGCCGGCGACACCATTTTGCTGGACGACGGACTGGTGCGCATGACGGTCCTGGACACCACCGACACGGATATCCGCTGCCATGTGGAAAACAGCGGCATCATGAAAAACAACAAGGGCGTCAACATCCCCGGCGTCCGGCTGTCCATGCCCTATGTGAGCCAGCGGGACCGGGAGGACATCCTCTTCGGTATCCGGGAGGGGTTTGACTACATTGCCGCCAGCTTTGTCCGCACTGCCGCCGACATCCGGGAGCTGCGGCAGATCCTGGACCAGGAGGACTCCCACATCCGCATCATCGCCAAGATCGAAAACCGGGAGGGCGTCAGCAACCTGCCGGATATCCTCAACGTGGCCGACGGCATCATGGTGGCCCGGGGCGACATGGGCGTGGAGATCGACTTTACGGAGATCCCCGTCATCCAAAAGGACATGATCGCCCAGTGCGTGGCCTGCGGCAAGCCGGTCATCACTGCCACCCAGATGCTGGACTCCATGATCGAAAATCCCCGGCCCACCCGGGCGGAGATCACCGACGTGGCCAACGCCATCTATGACGGCACCTC
>CABQCB010000030.1 GCA_902462475.1 uncultured Oscillibacter sp.
ATTTGTTGTGTTTTACCCCCTTTTGTGGTAAACTGTCGATAAAATTCTGAAGAGAAAAGTGAGGGCAAGTTTATGTTGGATTCCAAAACCACCGGGATCGTGGCATATATCACTTGGATCGGCCTGCTGATCGCACTGGTGGCCGGCGACCGGGAGGGAGCCAAGTTTCATTTGAACCAGGCGCTGGTCATTTGGCTGGCGGGTCTTTTCAGCGTGATTCCCTGCATCGGATGGCTGTGGGGTATTTTCTGCTTTATCTGCGCGGTGATCGGCTGCATCGCTGCCATCAACGGAGAGGAAAAGGCAGTTCCCCTGCTGGGTTCCATCAAGCTTCTGAAATGAAAAAAGGCCGCTGATGCGGCCTTTTCTCATTTGGAAACGGAGAGATCCATGAGTAAAATCACAGATAAAGAAGTGTATCCTGCCATGTGGGTCACCCTGTTTTGCGCAGCAGGGGCCTATTTGCTATGGCGCTATGGGTTGGGGGCGCCTACCATCAGCAGCTGCTGGATCTGGACGCATCTGCACCTGTACTGTCCGGGGTGCGGCGGTACCAGAGCGCTGATCGCCCTGTTCCACGGGCGGTTTTTCCGGGCACTGTGGTATCATCCGGCGTTTGCCCTGGGAGCGGTCTGGTGGGTGGTCTACATGATCTCTCAGACGATCTGGCGGCTGCGGGGACATAGGGGCTGGGTGCTGCGATACAGTGACCGGTGGCTGGTGGGATTGGTACTGGTGGCAGGAATCAACTGCATGGTGCGCAATCTCCTGCTGGTGACACTGGGAATCGGCATGTAAAAGCACGATGGGCTTTGCCCATCGTGCTTTATGCTTCTTATAGGGAAAGCGTTTGGCCCGGCTCCAGCACAGCAGCCGAGAACCCGGCGGCAGTGACGGACTCGGCAAAGGCGTGAGGATCCTGGACGATCAGCGGGAAGGTATTGTAGTGCATGGGGATCACCAGCTTGGGGCGGATCATTTTCACGGCCCGCAGCGCGTCTGCGGGACCCATGGTGTACACATCCCCGATGGGCAGTAGGGCCACGTCGATCTCCTCGTCTGCCAGAAGTGCCATGTCGGAGATGAGTGCCGTGTCACCGGCGTGATAAATTTTTTTACCGCCCATTTGGATCAAAAACCCGCAGGAAAGGCAGCCGGACACACCGCTGCCATGGAGGGCGGGAACCAGCTTTACGCTGCCGAAGGGCAGCTTGCAGGTGCCGCCCAGGTTGGCAGGGATCGTCTTGAGCCCCTGGGGGGCAAATACGGCGGATCCCAGTTCCACCGGACAGCAGATCTTAGCTCCGGTCCGTCGGGCGATCTGCTCGGTATCGCCGATGTGGTCGCCATGTCCATGGGTTACGCAGATATAGTCTGCCGCCACATCGTCAGGTTTTGCTGCTGCCAATGGATTTTCCGACAGATAGGGATCGGTCAGCAGCCGGCAGCTGCCGTCATCCAGCAAAAAACAGGCATGTCCCAGAAATGTCAGATTCATGAAATACCCCTTTCTTCGATGAGCTCGTGTGGTCAAAATCAGCATACCAGATTTTCAGCTGTCGGACAAGGGCCTTAGAGGCTGCGGGAGCGACGAAGATTCCGGCAGGTCTGCGCCAGCGTTTCCTGTTCCAGTGTTCCGGGGGCTATGGCTGCCGCGTGAAAGACAAGGCCGATGCAGGGGCCCAGCAGGAGGACGGAGAGAATGGTCCCGAGTCCTACCTGTCCGCCCAGCCGCCAGCCGATCAAGGTGGCGGCACCGTCCAGAGCAATCCGACAGCGTGCAATGGATTGTCCGCTCTTTTTTGACAGTGCCACCATGAGTGCGTCCCGGGGACCGGCGCCAAGACCTTGGACCATATAGGCAAAGGTACTCAGCGCCATCAGGCAGATACCGGCCAGCATCAAAAGGATGCCGCCGGGGAGCGTATGCTGGCAGGGGATCCAGTTCCGCATCAGCAGAAGATCGATAACGGGGCCGGGGAAAAATACGCAGAACAGGGAGCCGAAGCCGATCCGCTCTCCCAGAAGCAAAGCTGCGCCGATCACAGCCAGGCTGACCAGAATATCCGCCGTACCGAGGGAGAGCGGTGTACAGCGGGTAAGGCCCTGTTTGAGGACGTTCCAGGGAGAAGTGCCGATGTTTGCCTGCACCATGCAGACGATGCTGACTGCACACAGCAGCTGGCCGGTGGCGGCACTGTGGAAAAAACGATACCCGTAGGAGCGCTGCCGGACGGGCGTTTTCCTGCAGCGGTTCATAGGCAACCTCCTTTTTGAATAAAACGATGTCTGCCGGCAGAGGGAAAAGGGGGAAGGCGTTATTTCAGAGAGACGACCTCGTTGTTTTCATCATACATGGCGATTCCGGCCTTTTCTTCCTTGGTACGGCCAAGACCAAACTGAATGGTGCAGATGGAGACGATGGCCAGGAAGAACACATAGTAGTTGGCTGCGATGATGGAGAAGGGGGAAAGACCGGTCAGCGTGATGCACAGCAGGACCTGGCCGCCATGGGGGATGATGCCCTGAACGATGCAGGAGAAGATGTCCAGCAGGGAGGCCACGCGCTTGGGCGCCACATTGTGCTTGGCGACCATTTCACGGGTCAGGGGGGCAGCCATCAAAATGGCGATGGTGTTGTTGGCCAGGGCCGCGTCAAACACGGACACCATAGCGGCGGTCATGTACTCGGCGCCCTTGCGGGTCTTGACCTGGCTGGTCATCTTCTTGACCAGCCAATCGATGGCGCCAAGCTCTTCCGCCACACCGCTGATGCCGCGCAGCAGCAGCGCGATGATGCAGATCTCATACATGCCGGACATACCGGAGGAGACTGCCTGTGCAAAGCCGATGGCATCCAGGGAACCGGTGGCGAAACCGACCACAGCGGCCACGATGATGCCTGCCAGCAGGAGGATGAACACGTTGCAGCCGGTGAGGGCGAAGACCAGAACGAACAGGTAGGGGACCACCTTGATGATATCATAGTGGAAATCACCGGTCAGCTCTGCGCCGCTGCCCACGATGGCCAGCACGATGATGGTGGCCACGGCAGCCACAGCTGCCATAGCGCCGTTCATCTTGAACTTGTCCCGCATTTCGCACCCGGCGCCGCGGGTTGCGGCGATGGTGGTATCGGAGATCATGGACAGGTTGTCGCCGAACATGGCGCCGCCCAGCACTGCGGCGATGGCAACGGCCATGTTCAGATCAGCGCCTTCCGCAACCGCCACGGCGATGGGACCGATGGCGGAGATGGTGCCCATGGAGGTACCCATGGCGGTGGCGATGAACGCGGAAATCAGGAAGATACCGGGGAACAGGAACTGGGCGGGAACCAGGCTCAGACCCAGGTTGGCGGTGGCTTCCACGCCGCCCATGGCCTTGGCCACGCCGGAGAAAGCACCGGCCAGCAGGAAGACCACCAGCATGATCATGGTGCCCTCATTGGCCATGCCTTTGCAGAAGGTATCCATGCGGAATTCCATGCTGCGCTCTTTGCCGCCCATGGCGAGGCACACCAGCAACGCGGCTACCAGTGCCGTGACACGGGGGATCTGCTTGAAGGAGTCACCGCCGTAACCCAGCGCGGTAAAGATCAGGCCGCCGCCCAGATAAATGGCCAGGAACGTGAGGAGCGGGAAGAAACCCTTCCAACCATAATATTTCTTGTTGTTTTCCACAGACATTCGCTTCCTTTCTCAGATAAAATCAACCATCCAGGGGAAAAGGAGGACTGCTCCGGGGAATGCGCGCAAAGGCTCAGATCGCCTCGAAAGCCTGCTCCAGATCGTGGATCAGATCCTTGGCGGACTCCAGGCCCACAGACATGCGCACCAGGCCGTCGGTGATGCCGGCTGCCAGGCGGGCTTCGGGAGAAAGGCCCACATGGGTCATGCTGGCCGGGTGCTCGATGAGGGTGTCGGGATCGCCCAGGGAGACGGCGATGGAGGCGATCTTCATGTTGTTGAGCAGCTTCTTGCCGGCCTCAAAGCTGCTCAGGCCCTTGACGTCGTCCTTGAGCTCGAAGCTCAGGATGCCGCCGAAGAGACCGTTTTCCATCTGGCGGCAGGCCAGTTCATGGCTGGGGCTGCTCTCAAGACCGGGATAGTAGACCGTCTTGACATAGGGGTTCTGCTCCAGGTACTTGGCCACGGCCATGGCGTTCTGGCAGTGCCGCTCCACGCGCAGGGCCAGGGTCTTCATGCCGCGCAGCACCAGGTAGCTGTTGAAGGGAGAGGGCGGGCAGCCGTTGATCTTGGTCATGCAGTTGGCGCGCAGCTGCTTCATGTCCGCCGCGGAGCCGACCACTACGCCGCCCAGGGCATCGCCGTGGCCGTTGATGTACTTGGTGATGGAGTGGAGCACGATATCAGCACCCAGCTTCAGCACGTGCTGGATGGGCGGGGGAGCAAAGGTGCCGTCCACCACGACGCGGATGTCCTTGCCTACGGTGGCCTTCACGGCAGCCACGTCGGTGACCTTGATCATGGGGTTGTTGGGCGTCTCAAAATAGACCATCTTGGTATTGGGACGGATGGCGGCTTTCAGAGCCTCCAGATCGGCGGTGTCCACACGGGAGACCTCAATGCCCAGATTGGGCAGGTTGGTGGTAGCCACGTGGTTGGTGCCGCCGTAGACAGAGTTATCGAAAATGACGTGATCGCCGCACTTGAGGAAAGCCAGCATCACAGAGCCAACGGCGCCCATGCCGGAGGCGGTGGCAACGGCGTCCTCGCCGCCTTCCATGGCCGCGCACTTGAGCTCAAAGGCGCGGGTGGTGGGGTTGCCGCCGCGGGTGTAGGTGGGGTGATAGCCGGGGATCTGGCCGGCAAATTTGGCAGCGCCTTCCTCCACAGTCTCAAAGCAGAAGGTGGAGGTCTGATAGATGGGGGTGGCCAGGGCGCCGTAGGCGCTGTCGTGCTCCTGACCGGCATGAATGATCATCGTTTCGAAGTCCACGCTGTTCCAATCAAGCTTGCTCATGATAGTACCTCCAAATAAAATGTAGAATGAAAAAACATCAGATGTCTTATCTCCTTTCTTCAAATATAAGACTTCTGACAACTGTTGTCAATCACGCGAATTCACTAAGAAAAAATAGGCGAATTTGTATAAAAATACTGGACCAACACAAAAGTGTGCTGTAAGAGGTGTAAAAAATCGTTTAAAGAAAATAGTTGTATGCCCCAAGGAATTATGATAAAGTAAACATATATTTCCTAGGGAGGAACCGTTTGCCGGGTACGGCGTTCATAAGAAGAGGGGTTGATTTGCGTGACATGGAATGTGACTGGACAGCACAAGAAGAGCCTGTCTCGCCAAGTGATGGAGGCCATCGAAAAAATGATTCGGGAGCGGGAGATGGGCCCGGGGGATGTGCTTCCGACAGAAACGCAGATAGCAGAGGAGCTGTCGGTGAGCAAGAGCAGTGTGCGTGAGGCCATCAAGATGCTGGAGGCTGTGGGTGTGGTGGAGATCCGGCGGGGCTTGTGCACCGTCATCAGCGAAAATCCGGAACAGGGCTATTTGAATGTAATGCTCTCTCACCTTTACCTCACCAGCGGCGGCGGGGAGGAATTGCAGACCTTCCGTCAGACTGTGGAGACGGCCTATACAGAGCTTGCCATTGACCAGGCCACCGAGGAGGACGTGCAGCAGATCGTGCAGGCGCTGGAGACCTTCCGCGAACATCTGCAAAAGGGCGCCCTTACGCCGGAAGACGACCTGGCGTTCCACGGGCAGATCCTCAAGGCCACCCATAACTCCTTTATGATCAGCCTGGGCGGTGCCCTCAACGAACTGTTCCGGGAATCCATCGGCGTGTCTATCCAATGCAGCCCGCAGACGGCCCTGGCCGATCACGAAAAGATCTGTGATGCGATCTTGCGGCGGGACAAGTCCGCTGCCCGGAAGGCCATCGGCGGAAGTGCGGAGCAGTGGGCCCGAGCACTTTCCATTCGTCAGAAAAAAGGGAATACTTAAAGAGACTCCCGACGCGTCAGACGGCGCGCCGGGAGTTTTTTGTGTGAAATGTAAAAAAACATCTTGACAAACAGGAAGCAAATGTTATACTGAACACATCAGATGTCATATGTCGCAAGTAAATTTCAAATTTTATCAGCGGTTGATTAAAAGGAGGATATTCTCATGGGCAAGGTTTATTACGATCAGGACGGGCACATCGAGGCGATCCAGGACAAGGTCATCGCCATCATCGGCTACGGCAATCAGGGCCGCTCCCAGGCGCTGAACATGCGGGATTCCGGTGCCAAGCACATCATTGTCGGCAGCATCCATGACGAGTCCTGGAACACCGCCAACGCCGACGGCTTCCAGACCTACTCCATCGCCGAGGCGGCCAAGAAGGCGGACATCCTGTTCCTGCTGCTGCCCGATGAGGTGGCTCCGGAGATCTATGAAAAGGACATCGCCCCCAACCTGCATCCCGGTGCCGCACTGAACTTTGCCTCCGGCTACAATATTACTTACGGCTTCATCAAGCCCGCCGCTGATCTGGACGTGATCATGGTAGCGCCCCGCATGATCGGCAAGGGCGTCCGCGAGACCTATGAGAACGGCACCGGCTTCCCCACCTTCGTGGTCATCAACCAGGATGCCACCGGCCATGCCAAGGAGATCGCCGTGGGCCTGGCCAAGGCTCTGGGCTCCACCAAGGCCGGCGCCATTGAGGTCACCTTCAACGACGAGACCTATCTGGACCTGATGAGCGAGCAGGCCATCTGGCCCCTGATCATGAACGTGATGGTGACGGCGTTTGACTTCTTCCATGAGAAAGGTCTGCCCGCCGAGGCCATCCTCACGGAGATGTACATGTCCAAGGAGCCCATGGTCATGATGGAGAAGATGGCGGATATGGGTCTTTTCAAGCAGCTGCCTCTCCACAGCCGCACCAGCCAGTACGGCCAGCTGTCCCGCTTCAAGATGGTGGACAACTCCTCCATGCGCAAGTTCATCGAGGAGCAGTACAACAACATCGTCAACGGCACCTTCGCCAAGGAGTGGGAAGAGGTCAAGGCCGACGGCATGAAGAAGTTCGACGAGCTGTGGGCCGAGACGGAGCAGCTGCCCATCTCCCAGGTGGAAGCGGAGGTCAGAAAGAACCTCTCCGGCGGCAAGCACGCAGAGTAAAGAAAAGAGTAAAAAAGACACCCGGCAGATTCTGCCGGGTGTCTTTTTGTCTATTGGATGGTGAAGGCGTAGCAGGGGGGGCCGTCCAGAGAGACCGCTGCATCTCCGGCATCAGAAAAACCATAGTCATCCCGTGCCAGTACCGTGTCATTGTCCCGGAGGAGCCGGGCGCTCTGGCTGGTGAAGGTCAGGGAGGAGCCCAGAGTAGTGGCAAGCTCAAAGCTGCGGGTGCCCTCGTAGGGGCCGCCGGTGCCGGGGAAGTCGAAGCTGGCGGCCTTTTGGCCTGCGGCAGTGACGGTGACGGAGCCGCCGGCGGGAATGGTGACTGAGAAAGAGAGGTAAAAGACCCGGCAGACGGAGGAGGCCTCAGCAATGAGCTCATCCAGCCGTCCCAGGGCGTAGCGCTCTACGGAAGCTTGGGACAACGGACCGTAGTCTGTCAGCAGCTGGGCTGCGGCGGCGGTGAAATCGGACAGGGAGACGGATTTTGTCCAGGTTTCCTCACCGGGCAGCTGATGGGCAAGGTAGGCGCTGCACAGTTCCTCCAGCGCCTGACTAAGCGTCGTCTCCCGCCGGACCACCTGGCCGGTGACGCCGGTCAGCTCCGGCGCATCCAGCCCGTAGCCGTCCAGCAGGGAATAGGAGGTGATATCTTCGCCCACCACGATCAGCGTGGGGCAGCCGTCCGCCACGGCCCGGCCGCCGTACTGGCGCCAGGTGTTGGTCTCATCCCAGTTGCCGCCGCTGAAATCATAGCTCAAAAGCGTGGTGGCGCTGGAGTCATAGGCGCAGGAGACCACCAGCTCCTGGTCCGGGGAAGCGGTGGAGAGGTCCGAGAAGTCGTAGACCACCACCGGCGTCTGGGAAAGCGTCGGGCCTGCAAGCGCGGCGGAGGCATAGCTGCCGTCCTCCAACAGCGCGGCGTAGTCCTCCCAGGAGGAGGGCTCGAGCAGGTTGCACGTGCCGGGTTGGCCGTCTCCCGTGCCGGTGAAGCCGCCGGCGTAGGCGCCGGGGTGCAGCTGAACCGTGACAGTCTCCCCGTCCACCGTCAGCGTGGGCTGCTGGTTAGAGAGGTTTCGGAAGTTCCCGGCAAAGGGATAGAGGGCCGTCACTGTAATGGCCTGGGCGGTGGGGTTGGTGAGGGTATAGGCGTCCTCATAGCGGGCCTGGCCTGCGTCGGAGGATACGTCCCAGGTCACCTCCCGCGCGGCGGTGACGGACGTGTCCTGCTCCAAAACCGTCAACGGCAGCACCGGCCCGGCATAGGAGAGGTAGGAAACACTGTCGCTGCCGTTGTCGGCGACATCTTCGCTGACCTCCGCCCCCTCTGCCGTCGATTCTGCGGGGGACTCCTCCGGCGCGGCGCTGCCGAAACCGTGGAAGCCGCCGGTGACCAGGTAGAAAAAGCCGAATGCGCAGAATAGGGTGCAGCAGGCGGCGGCCGCCAGACCATACAGGGCCGGGCGGCGCTTCCGGGCCGGAGGCCGGTAGGCCCAGGCCTCCTCCACCAGATCCTCGTCCACCATGCTCAGTGCTTTGAAAAGACGCAGGGCTTTCATAGATCGATCCCCTCCTTTTGCAGGTAGGCGCGCAGCTTGCTGCGGGTGCGGAACAGGGAGGACTTCACCTTGCCGGCGGAGCAGTTCATGCCGGCGGCGATGACCTCCAGACGGTCGCCATACCAGTAGCGCCGCAGGAAGATCACCCGGTTTTCCCGGCTGAGGGTACGCAAAAAGGCACTCAGAGCCTCCGCCAGGGCCTGGTCCTCCAGATGCTGCTCGGTGCGGCCGGGGGCGGGGACGCACTCGGAGAGCTCTCCCAGCAGCACATCCATGGTGCTGCCGCCCCGCTTTTGGGCCCGGGACTGGTTCCACCGGTCCAGGGACAGGTTGCGGGTGATGCGCCCCAGCCAGGCCCGGAAGGCGGAGGGCCGGGAGGGCGGGATGGCGTTCCAGGCCCGCAGGTAGGTGTCGTTGACGCACTCGTCCGCGTCGTCGTGGCTTTCCAGGATGTTGCGGGCGATGCGCCACAAAAAGGCGCCGTATTTGGCGGATGTCTCCGAGATGGCCTGCTCGGACCGGGCCCAGTACAGCTCGATGATCTGCGGATCTTCCATGGTATGCCCCCTCTCGTATTGCCGTTCACCTATCCAGACGGGAAAACGGCACGGCGGTTTCGGGATAAAAAAAGATTTCCGGGGAAGTTTCCCCGGAAATCATGGTATCAGTTTTTTATGCGCTCAGCAACCCGCGGCTTACCAAAAACTCCTGGGCCACGTCGTCCACGCTGCGGCCCTGAACGTCCACCTGGTAGGTCATCTCCGCCATGTCCTCGGTGGAGATGGCGCCGGTGAGCTGTTCCAGGATGCCCTCCAGCTCCGGATATTGCTCCAGAATGTCCCCGCGCACCACGAACATGCCGTTATAGTCGGGGAAGAAGCTCTTGTCGTCCTCCAGGACCTTCAGCCCCACCTTGCGGTTGAGGCCGTCGGTGGTGTAGACCACGGCCACGTCGAAGGTGCCGTTTTCAATGGAGGCGTACTTGAGTCCCATGTCCACGGGGATGTAGTCCTTGAAGTTGAGCCCGTAGAACTCCACGAAGGGGTTGTACTTCATGCTGCCCTCCAGGGTGAAGAACTCCTGCTCGGCGCCGAATACCAGCTGATCGGCGATGGGGATCAGGTCACTGATGGTGGTAAGACCGTATTCCTCCGCCAGCTCCTCCGGCACGCCGATGGCGTAGGTATTCTCGAAGCCCAGCTTGCCCAGCACGTGGAGGTCGTAGTCCTCCAGAGCCTTTTCCTTCACATAGTCGTAAATGGTCATGCCCTCCGGCACGTCCGGAGTATCCTCGTGGAAGAAGGTAGTCAGCAGCGTGCCGTCGTAGGAGATCATCAGGTCGCAGGTGTGGCCGTCGCCCTTGAGGGCGTTCCAGTTGTTCACCTGGGACATCTGGTCGCTGATGTTGACGGTCAGGTCCGTCTGATCCTCCACCAGCATCTTTACCATGTGGTGCATGAGCTGGGTCTCGGAGTAATCGCCGTCGTAGAGGTTGATGTCGCCGGTGCTGCCGCGGCCGTAGGGCAGCAGCAGGCAGAAGGCCACCAGAATGGCCGCCACGGGGATCCACATTTTCTTGGAGCCGCCCTTGTCCTTGCGCATCTGGCTTTCAAACCAGCCCATGATCAGATCCAGCACCACGGCGATGACCATGAGCACGGCGGTGGTGCCCAGGATCAGCTTCATGTCCATGATGCGGATGCCCTGGGTGATGATGCCGCCCAGGCCGCCGCCGCCCACGAACGCGGCGAACACCGCGGTACCGATGGCGTTGACCACGGCGATGCGGATGCCGGTGAACACGGTGGGGAAGGCCAGGGGGAACTCCACCATCAATACCCGGTAGGGCTTGCTCATGCCCATGCCCCGGGCCGCCTCCTTCACACCCGGGTCCACCTCCTGGAGGCCCAGGCAGGTGTTGCGCACGATGGGAAGCAGGGAGTAGAGGGTGATGCCCACCACCACGGTGAGCTTGCCCGGGTCCAGCACCACCATGATGATGCCCAGCAGTGCAAGGGACGGGATGGTCTGCAGCAGGTCCACCACCCGCAAGATCACCGGGCGGGCGCGCTTGGATACGTACGCCCAGATGCCCAGGGGCAGTCCCACGGCGATGGAGAGGATGGCGGCGGCCAGCACGATAAAGAGGTGTTCAAAAATAGCGTCCCAACTCATTTTCCCGCCTCCTTCCGAAGACCGCGGGGCGTGACCTTCTTTTGCAGCAGGTCGATGACCGCCCCGAACACGATGGCCAGAATGGCCGCCGGAATGGCGCCCAGCAGGATGAGGGTGTTGTTATTGGAGGTGGTGCCCTGGTAGACGAACTCGCCCAGGCCGCCCTTGCCGATCATGGCGGCCAGCACTGTCCAGGACACGGTATAGATGGCGGACATGCGCAGCCCTGCGATGATGGTGGGCATGGCCAGCGGCAGCTCCACCTTCACCAATGTCTGGAGCCGGGACATGCCGCAGCCCTTGGCGGCCTCCACATACTTGCCCTCCACGGCTAGGATGCCCGTGTAGGTGTTTTTCAGCACGGGGAACATGGCGTAGACGCTCAATGCCACGATGACCGTGGCGTAGGTGTTGCCCCAGCAGATGTACAAAACGCCGATGAAGACCAGGCCGGGGATGGTCTGGAAAATGGACAGCACCGGCAAGATCACCCCGGACCAGCGGGGGACCCGGGACAAAAGGACGCCCAGCAGCAATCCCAGCGTGAAGCCGATGGCCACGGCGACCAGCACATAGAGCGTGTGGTCCACGATGGCCTGGCCCAGCTTGCTGCCGTAGTCAGCGAACAGGGTCTTTATGGTCTCGAAAAAGCCCGTCATTTGGCATCCCCCCAGAGGTTCTCCGCCACGGATCGCGCCACGCTGGTCTTGGTCACGATGCCGGCAATGGTGTCGTCCTCATTGAGGACCACCACATAGTTGGCGCCGGAGTCCAGAAGATAGTCAAAGCTCTCTTTCGCCTCGTCGCCCACCCGGACGGTGCGGGCGGTTTGGCGGATCAGGGGCTCGATGCTGGTGAGCTCCCGGCCCCAGTGGCGGATGTCGCCGATGGAGACGGTGCCCACATAGCGGCCCGCCTCGTCGGTGACCAGCAGCGTGTCCACGCTGCCGCGGGCCATACGCTCGGCGCACTCCAGCACGCCACGGTCCCTGCCCACGCTGAAGACGTTGGTGCGCATGAAGCTCTCCACCTTGGAGGGAGCGGGAGCCTCGGGAGAGTGCTTGCCCAGGAAGTTGCGCACCAGGTCGTTGGCCGGGTGCTCCAGCATCTCCTCCGGGGAGGCCATCTGCACCACGCGGCCGCTTTCCATGAAGATGATCACGTCCGCCAGCTTCAGTGCCTCGCCCATGTCGTGACTGACAAAGACGATGGTCTTGCCCAGCTTCTGCTGGATCTTCTTCACCTCGTCCTGCAGCACCTCGCGGGTCATGGGGTCCAGGGCGGAGAAGGGTTCGTCCATCAGCACGATGGGGGGAGAGGCCGCCAGGGCGCGCAGCACGCCGATGCGCTGCTGCTGGCCGCCGGAGAGCTCGGAGGGGTATTTGCCCGCGTACTGCTCCATGTTGACCATCTTGAGCATCTCTCGGACGATGCCTTCCTGCTTTTGCTTGTCGTACTTCAAAAGCCGGGGCACCACGCAGATGTTCTGGGCCACCGTCATGTTGGGGAACAGGCCGATCTGCTGGATCACATAGCCGATGTGACGGCGAAGCTCGACCTTGTCGGAGGAGCGGATGTCTTTCCCGTCGATGGAGATGGTGCCCTCGTCGATGTCGATGAGGCGGTTGATGGTTTTGAGGGTGGTGGTCTTTCCGCAGCCGGAGGGACCGATGAGGACCACGAACTGCCCGTCGGGGATGGTGAAGTTCAGGTCCTTTAAAATGGGCGTCTTTCCGTAACTTTTGGAGACGTGCTCAAACTGGATCATAGACATTCACTCCTTTGCACTGACCAGGTGGTGCGCGGCCTCCGCGGCGGCGGGACTGCCCACCAAAACGATGATATCCCC
>CABQCB010000031.1 GCA_902462475.1 uncultured Oscillibacter sp.
TGGCCATGGTAAAGGTCTTGCCGGAGCCGGTGACGCCCAGCAGCACCTGCTCCTTGAGTCCGTTTTCAATGCCCTCCGCCAAAGCGGCGATGGCCTTGGGCTGATCGCCGGAGGGCTGATATTCCGAAACCACTTTGAATTCTGGCATAGCGTTCCTTTCCGCTGCATGGTACCAGGGCACAGGCCAGGCCGGGCAGCTGTTTACAGGATAACACAAAACGGGAAAAATCACAAACAAATGTTCGATATAATTTTGGGCGGCTATCCCAGATAGCCGCTGTCCGCCATGGAGACAAAGTCCCCGTCGGCGGCGATGATATGGTCCGCCAGCTGTACGCCGATGCTCTCCAGGGCGGCCTTGGCCCGCTCCGTGGCGATGAAGTCGTCCTGGGAGGGCAAGGCCACGCCGCTGGGGTGATTGTGAGAGAGGATGACGGCACTGGCGGAGGTCAGCAACGCCGCCTCCAGAAGGCGCCGGATGTCCAGCCCCGCGGAGGCCATGTCTCCCTCCCCCAGCCGCTTGCAGGCGATGAGCTTGCCCTTGCGGTCCAGGCACAGGGCGTAGACCACCTCATGCTTTTCCCCGGCGAAGCGCTCCACCAGGTACGCGCCCGCCTTTTCCGAGGAGTTGAGGATCTGTTCCTGCTGGGCTTCCGCCAGCCGGGCCCGCAGATAGAGCTTGGGCACCAGCGAGAGCAAAATGGCCGCGCTCTCCCCGATCCCCTCCACCTTCTGCAGATCCTCCACCGGGGCCGACAGCACCGCTGCCAGCGAGCCGTACCGCTCCATGAGGGCGTGGGCCAGCGGGTTCGTATCCCGCCGGGGGATGGCGTAGTACAAAAGGAGCTCCAGCGCCTCGTGGTCAGCGAAGGCGTCCAGTCCGCCCCGCAGGAACCGCTGGCGCATCTTGTCCCTGTGTCCATCGTGGATCCCCAAGTCAGCGCCCCTCCCCTCATTGGAACATGCTTTTCTGAATGTTTCATTATAGCATGCCGGGCAGCACTTCACAAGGGGATTTGCCTTTGTAAAATTCTATGTGCGGCCAGGCCCCCGCCTTGACAGGCCGCACCTTTTGTCTTAAGATAAAGAAAGAAGTTTTATCATGATACAAAATCCGGTAGGTAAGGCTACCGCAGGGATATGGATCGCTGCCGCGAAGTGATGGAAACATCATAAGAGGGTTGAACAGGTGCTATCGAACAGGAAGGTATCATCTAACGCGATTTCACCGCCTTGTGGAGCTAAAGCTTGAACGGTTGCGGGAGGCGCTGCCCCCGCCTTTGGGTTCCTCTGTTCGTACCGGTTTGGGCGGACAGAGGGCTTATTTTTCATTGCGGTCAGCACACAGAAGGGAGGACGCACAGCGTGTTTGAGCTGGAAGAAGACCGGGACGCACTGGTGGAAAAAATCGAGGATCTGCTGTCCCGAAAACAATACGCTCCCCTGCGTGACCTTCTGCTGCCCCTGGAGGCCGCAGACATCGCCGCGCTGTGCGGCGAACTGGGGGAAAAGGTGCCGCTGGTGTTCCGCCTGCTGCCCAAGGAGCTGGCGGCAGAGGTGTTCGTGGAGCTGGACAGTGACCAGCAGGAGCTGCTGATCCAGAGCTTTTCCAACACGGAGCTGAAAGAAGTGCTGGACGAGCTGTATCTGGACGACACGGTGGACATCGTGGAGGAGATGCCGGCCAATGTGGTCAAGCGTATTTTGCGCCACTCGGACCCGGAAATGCGCAAAAGTATCAACGAGATCCTCAAATATCCGGATGACTCCACCGGCAGCATCATGACCACGGAGTTCGTGGACCTGAAGGAGACCATGACCGTGGAGGACGCCCTCAAGCGCATCCGCCGTACCGGACCGGACAAGGAGACCATCAACATCTGTTATGTCATCGATGAACAGCGCCACCTGATCGGCGTGCTGTCCATCCGGACGCTGCTGCTGGCGGAGGAGGACGACGTCATCGGCGACATCATGGAGCGCAACTTCATCTGCGTACAGACCCTGGACGACCAGGAGTCCACCGCCCGTGCCCTCAGCAAGTACGACTTCCTGGCGTTGCCGGTGGTGGACACGGAGAATCGTCTGGTGGGCATCGTCACCGTGGACGACGCCATGGACGTTTTGCAGGAAGAGGTCACGGAGGACATCGAGAAGATGGCCGCCATCCTCCCCTCCGACAAGCCGTATCTGAAGACCGGCGTATGGGAGACGTGGAAGGCCCGCACCCCCTGGCTGCTGGTGCTGATGCTCTCCGCCACCTTCACCGGCATCATCCTCACACATTTTGAAAGCGCCCTCATGTCCTGCGCCATTTTGACCTCCTTCGTGCCCATGCTCTCCGGTACCGGCGGCAACAGCGGCACCCAGGCCTCCACAGCGGTGATCCGCGCCCTCTCTTTGGGAGAAGTGCATTTTTCCGACGTGCTGCGGGTCCTCTGGAAGGAGTTCCGGGTGGCACTGAGCTGCGGCGTGTGCCTGGCAGCAGCCAACTTTGTGAAGATGCTGCTGGTGGACCGCTGGCTGCTGCAAAACCCCGCCGTGACGCCCATGGTGGCACTGGTGGTGTGCATCACGCTGGTGGGCACCGTGCTGTGCGCCAAGCTAGTAGGCTGCTCGCTGCCGCTGCTGGCGGAAAAAATCGGCTTCGACCCGGCCGTCATGGCCTCCCCCTTTATCTCCACCATTGTGGACTCCATTTCCCTGCTGATCTATTTCCAGGTCGCCTCCCTGATCCTGGGCGTTTGAGCGGCCGGCTGTCATACAGAGAAACCCATGAAAATTTTCGCTTACGAAGTGCGTAAAGATGAGATCGCCGCCTTTTCCGCGGCGGCTGCAAAATACCATGTGGAAATCACCACCAGTACTCTGGTGCCCACGCTGGAAAACGCCGGACTTGCCGCCGGCTATGACGGCGTGACTATTTTGGGACAGGGCCGCATTGACCGAAAGCTGCTGGAGCGCTACCGGGTGCTGGGCATCCGCTTTCTTTCCACCCGCACCATCGGCAGCAACCATATTGACCTGCCGGCAGCCCGGGAGCTGGGCATCCAGGTGTGCAGCGCGAACTATCCGCCCAACGGCGTGGCGGATTTCACCGTCATGATGATCCTCATGTGCCTGCGGCAATATAAGCAGGCCATGTGGCGGGGACAGGTAAACGACTTTTCCCTGGAGGGCCTCCAGGGCCGGGACATGAAAAGTCTCACCATCGGAATCTTGGGCACAGGCCGCATCGGTGTGCAGGTACTGCGGGAGCTTTCCGGCTTTGGCTGCCGCCTGCTGGCCTGGTCCCGGCACGAAAACCCGGAGGCGCTGCCCTATGCCCAGTACACGGACCTGGATACGCTCCTGCGCACCTGTGACGTCATCAGCCTGCACATGCCGCTTACGGAGGCCACCCACCACATGATCGACCGGGCAGCCATTGCCAAAATGAAAACCGGCGTCATTCTCATCAACTGTGCCCGGGGCGGTCTTACCGACATCGACGCGCTGATCGAAGGGATCGAGACGGAAAAGATCGGCGCCCTGGGCATGGATACGGTGGAGGGCGAGGAGGGGATCGTCCACGGTGATCACCGGACGGATATCCTCAGCAACCGCAACTGGTTCTATCTGCATCAATTCCGCAACGTGATCATGACCCAGCACATGGCCTTTTATACGCAGGAGGCGGTGGAGAGCATGGTGCGCTGCGGCGTAGAGGGCATCGTGGAAATGGACCGGACCGGAAATTACCCCACCAAACTGTGATCTCTCTGCTATCAAAGCGCCCCGGCGGACAAGCAAGTCCGCCGGGGCGTTTTTTGTTTTGGCATGCGCTGACAGGACGGCCCGCGCCATGCAGCAAAAGAAAAAACAAGACCCCGTACCTTGCGGTACGGGGTCTTGCCTATCTCAACACAAGTGTGTTTTTGATATCAGGAGAGAGGATTAGGCCTTCTCCAGAACGATGCTGGTGACCTCATCGTCATCGTTCAGAGTGAAGTAGATGGCAGTGTAGGGATCCTTGCTGCCGTCGTTATCCTCGCGGATATCGTCCACATCGCCCTCGGTGATCTTGTCGCCGTCAACGAAGAACACGGTCACGTCGCTGGTGTAGGCATAGGTCTCGCCGCCCAGAGTCACAACCTCGTTGGAGGTCTTGGCGCTGGTGGTCTCCTTCTTGTAGGTGTCGTCCTTGCCGGTGCCCTCGGAAGCGGGATCAACGCTGGTGACAACGTCATCGCCGTTGTACTTCACGCCGTCGAAGACCCACACGGTGTCGGTCTTGGGCAGGGTGACAGCCTTAACATCGATCTGCAGGGTGACGATCTTGCCGTCCACAACAGCCTGGAACTCATAGTAGGTGTTGTCGCCGTCATCGATCTTGTCGGCATCCTTCACAGCGGCCACGAAGGTCAGCTTGGAGGAGTCGCCGGTCAGCTTGCTCTCGTCCAGAGTCACCACGACCAGGGAAGCAGCCTTGTTGTCCTTCTTGTAAGCAACAACAGAGGTGGCCTCGTCGTAGCTGGGAGCGGACTTGTAGCCGGTGTACACCACATACTCGGTGTCCTCGACCTCGCCGTTCTTATCCAGGGTGTTCTCAATGTAGACGAACACGGTCTTGGAGTCAACAGCGATGCCGCCGATCTTGGTGGAACCCTTGGAGTACTCACCAGTGGTGCCCTTGGTGAACTCGTCAACGTCGCTCAGCTTGTACTCGCCGTTGTCCTGAACCTTGAAGGAGACGATGGTGTTGAAGATATCGTCCTTATCGCCCTCATCATAGGACTTGGTGGTGTCAACGGTCTTGGCAGAGCCGTCAGCGAAGATCAGGCGAGCCCAGCCGGTGCCGCGGGAAGTGCCGCAGTTCTCAACGAAAGCCAGGTTGTCGATAGTGACCTCACCGTCAGCCTCGTCGAGCTTCACGATGTAGCCATAGGAATCCAGATAGAAGTCAACATCGGAGCCAACCTCAACGGTGGTGTCGATGTCGGTGCCCTTGGAGGCAGACAGCTCGTAAACGGTGCCGTCAATGGTGTACTTGGAGTCGCCGACCTTCTTGGACAGCTCGCCGGTCAGCTTCTCAGCGGGCTCCATGGTCTGGATCTCGTCGCCGTCATCACCGCCAACGGTGTACAGGACAACGTCATCCTCTTCGAACTCCTCGGTCACGAAGTCGAGGCCGTTCACGGAAACATAGCGCTCGTCATCGTCGTTGGTATCCACGTCGTCGATCTCGCCAACATAGGTGTTGATCACGACCATGGTCTTCTCGTCCTTGAACAGCTCAACCAGGACGCCGTTGCCGGTCTTGACCAGATCGGTATCCTTGTCCTCGTCGATGGTGACCTTGCCGTCGGGCTCGCCGTCGGTAACGATGGAGTACTCCTCGCTCTTCTTCAGGTTCAGAGCCTTGTAGGCATCGCGCTCGGTAGCGGTCTCGGTGTAAGAAGCATCAGCCTCGTCAGCGACAACGCAGATCTCCTCATCATCATAGGCCCACTGCACGGCGGGACGGCCGAACTTGTCATACTCACCGTCGATCTTCTCCAGATCCTTGAAGTAACGCTCGGCGAACTGAACGGTGTAGACGTTGTTGTCGGTGCCATCGGTCTCGTCCTTGATGGTGTCGGACTTGGCGGTGGTGGTCACAGGCTCAGCCTTGGAGGGGTTGGTGATGATCTCAACGCCGCCCACATTGATGGAAGAACCGGTGGTAGCATACTCGACCATGTCAGCCTGCAGGGTGTTGAAGGCATACAGGCAGGCCTCCTCACGGGTAACAGCCTTGGAGCCGTTGAAAGCCTCGGTCAGGCCGTCATCCAGGCCGATGCCCATGGCCAGCTTAGCCACGTTCACGGACCAGTTGGCGCCGGTGAAGCCCTCGATGGAGCCGTCATAGCCCAGAGCGCCCAGCAGCATCTTCATGAAGGCATAGCCGTTCAGGGTGCCGGAGGGACGGAAGGTGCCATCACCATAGCCGTTGATGATGCCCTTCTGAGAGCAGTAAGCAATGTAGCCAGCGAAGGTGCTGCCAGCGGGGACATCCTTGAAGGGAGCCACGGAGGTGGGCAGAGCGCCAGCGGTGGTGGGGCCAAGGATCATGTTGCAGATGATCTTGGCGGCAGCGCCACGGGTCAGGGTGTTGGTGGGACGGAAGTCGCCCTCGGTATAACCGTCGACGACCTTGATGGCGGACATCACGTCAACAGCATCAGAATAGGTGATCTTGCTGCTGTCGGTGAAGTCCTTGGCGCCGGCGCTGATGGTGACCAGAGACATGGTCATAACCAGAGCCAGAGCCAGAGAAAGGAACTTCTTCATGGGGTTTTTTCCTCCTTTTGAATTTACCGTTGGTTTTCCCGTCCGGCTCTTCCGGCCGTCCGCCGCATGCTGACCGCTTCGGACGTCCTTTCGGGAGCCTTGCCGGGGAACCTCCGGCATTGAAGTTGAACATTCAAGGGAGACCCCGTCTTCACGGCACACATACCGTGGCTAGCCGGTCCTGTATCTGCGCCGGGCTGCCGGAGTGATCTCTCGTTTGTTCATGATGCATGATAGCAAATCCAAATTTGAATTGCAAGGGGTCCGGCGGTTTTGTAACACAGCCGTAACAAAACTCCCCCGGGGGTTATGGTAACCCCTCCGCTCCCCCTGTCTTATGGAAAAAAGGCCGTTTTCCACCAGAAAAACGGCCTTTTTACACATTTAAGCGGTGCGGATCGTCACACCGGACAGGCAGAACCAGCCCCGTGCGTCCCGGCATGCGCCGGTGAGCGTATCCCGCAGGGTCCAGCCTGTATGGCGGGTATACAGCGGTGCCAGCGCCGCGTCATCCAGCAGCAGCACCTCCGCGTCATGGAGGCAGCCCATCCGGGCCGTGCCGTCATCCGCTTTTGCAATGATGGAAAGAAGCGTGTCGTAGGCACTGTTGGCGTAGCCCACCACATTGCTGCCCTGGTCGGAGGTCCACTGCTTCAAAAAGCACTCGGCATCGTTGCCCACGGCCTTCAGATCCAGGCCGGCCAGCGTATAGTCCCCGCTGCGCAGAGCCGCCCGCAGCTCCGTGCCGCTCACCGCCACAGGGGTGACGTCCACCCGCAGCACCTCGCTCCACTGCCGGGCCAGCTCCTGGGCCACGGCGGCGTTTTCCGGCGTATCCACATAGAGATATTCCAGCTGCCCCAGATAGCTACCGCTGTCATAGCCGGCCTGCTCCAGCACCTGGCGGGCCTGGGCGCACCGCTCGGCATAGGCGTCCGGATCGTTGTCCAGCAGCACCGCGTCCGTGCGGAAGTCCTCCTCCCCTTCACCGGGGACACCGGGCGGCACCAGCCCCTCCGCCGGGCGGGCAGTAATGCCCGCGGCCTCCGCCGCGGCATTGCGGTCAATGGCCATCACCATGGCCTGGCGCACCTGCTGGTCGGCAAATACGCTCTGGTTGCAGTTGAACAGCACCGTGTAGGTGCCCAGCTCCGTCAGCGGCGTCACCTCCGCCTGGCGCTCGATCTCCTCATCCGTCAGCGGCCACACCAGGTCCACGGTCTTGTCGTCATAGAGAGCCGCCGCTTCCTCCGCCGTGTCGGCAAAATAGAAATTCAGCTGACCGGGACCGGTGATGCTGCCGTAATAGCGGTCATTGGCCGTGAGCGTGAAACTCTCGTCGGGCGTATAGGTCCCGGGCACATAGGCGCCGTTGGTCACCAGCGCAGCCGGATCCGACCACCAGCGCTCCGTGCCCTCCTGGCCGGTTTCCTCCTCCGCGGCCCGGTTGCGCTCCACCGCCGCGTCCCGCAGCGTGGTCACCACGTCTTCCCGCAGGGGCAGCGTGGCCGGCGAGGTGCACACCTCCGTCAAAAACCAGTCGTAATTGCCGTTGAGCACCACTTCCAGCGTGCTGTCGTTGGGGGCGCTGACCTGCAGCAGCGACGTATCCCCCGTCTCAAGCACCTGGTCGTACCCCGCCACCACCGACAAGATGGAGGCATAGGGCGATCCGCTGGCCGGGTTCGCCAGCCGCCGCCAGGCATACACAAAGTCATTGGCCGTCACGGCCTGGCCGTCCGACCACTTGGCGCTGCGCAGGCGGAAGGTCCAGGTGACCGTCCCGTCGGCGTTGCGCTCCTGAGAATAGCTTTTGGCCATGCCGCCGGTGACCGTGGTGCCGCCGGAGGTATCCAGCGTCACCCGCATGAGGTTTTCATACAGGTGCATCAGGATGGTCTGGTCTCCCTCCTCTGTGGCATAAATGGGGTCCAGCGTTTCCACCTCCGCCCCCACGCACACCGACAGTGCCGGGTTTTCCTCATCCTGCGCGCAGCCGGACAGCAGGCCCATGCACAGCGTCAGCGCCAGCAAGGCGGCGCTCCATCGCTTCCAACATCTCATGGATCTTCTCCTTAATATAAATATGTATCTAAACAGGAAAGAACCGGGCACCGCGGGGGCGCCAGGTTTACGTAATGAGATGATTATAAAGATTTTTTCCCTGCTTGTAAAGCTTCCCAGGAAAAAAAGTAACAAAAAATTACAAAATTAAGGGTTTATTCACAAACCGCCCCATGGTATACTGGGGACGTTCCCTCCCGGCCGCAGCCGGGCCGGGGCCATTCTTTTTGACCGGGAGGCCTCCATGTCCAACGGATTTTTCAGCGGGTCCAATCCCCTCTTCCGCCTGACGGGGCGGTTTTTGGATCTGGTGGTGCTCAGCTTCTTTTTCCTGCTGGCCTCGCTGCCGGTGGTGACGCTGGGCCCCGCTGCCGCCGCTCTTTATTATAGCTCCGTCAAGTGTCTGCGCCGCGGAGAGGGCAGTCCCTACCGCAGCTTCTGGACATCCTTCCGGGAAAATCTGCGGCCGGGCATCGGCGCCACCGTGATCCTGCTTCTCGCAGCCGTGGCCCTGGACGCACTGTTCGTCTTTTTGACCATGGCCGCTGCCACCGGCTCTGCCGCCTGGACGGTAGCCCGGTGGGCCTTTCTGGTGTTTTTGCTGCTGCCCGCGGCCATGTATACATTGACCTTCCCCCTGCTCTCCCGTTTTACCTATACCACCGGCAGTCTGCTGGCAAACGCCCTGCGCCTGACGATACGGCATCTGCCGGCGGCCGTGGGGGCAGGCGTCCTCAACGCCGCGCTGTGCGTGCTGACTGTCAAGACCTGGTTTTACGGCACGGTACTGCTGACGCCGGCTCTGGGTGCCCTGGCCGTGTCCTTTTTGCTGGAGCCGGTGCTGCGCCGCTACGCGCCCCAGCCCGCCGAGGGAGAGGACATCCCCTGGTATCTGCGGTAAAAAAGGAATCCGCCGGAGGACGCTGCCTCCGGCGGATCTCTTATCTATACACAACACACAGGAAAACACGCTTATTTCCGCAGCTCCGGCAGACTGGCGGCAGCCACGGACTGGCCCACCCGGCGGAATTTCTCATCGGGCAGCGCCAGATGCACCTGCCGCTCCACCTCCGGGTATTCGTCGGAGAGGACCTTGCGGCAGGTATCCAGCAGCAGATCGCCGCCCTTGCCGCTCATGACCCGGCCCAGCAGCAGCACATGGCGGTAGCCGTACAGGTGATGATACAGCGCCAGGGTATGGGCCAGGTACACGCCGATGCTCTCATAGATGCCGGCGGCACGGGGGTCGCCCTGCTCCATGAGCCCCTGGACCACCTTCAGTTTCTCCGCCGGGGACAGGCTCTCGTCCAGGTCGATGCCCGCAGCAGGGGCCAGCTTGATGACGGAGTCCTGGGAGAAGTACTTCACGCCGCAGCCGATGTCGCCGCTCCACTCGTCCACCATGGCGGTGGGGGCGGCGTCCACAGGCACGAACGCCAGCTCGTTGAGCCAGCCGGTGACCTTGCCCTCTTCATCCACATAGCCCACGGCCTCGCTGGTGCCCATGGCAATACCCAGCACGTTGTTGTCCTCCAGGCTCATGGCGCCGGCCAGGGCGGACACGTCGCCGTCGTTGACCACGGCATAGGGCACGTCCCCGAAAGTATCGGTGATGGCGCGGATATAAATGTCCTTGACCTTGGCGTCATACTGCTCCTTGGGCACCTTCAAAAAGAGGGAGGCGCTCATGGTGCGGTTATCGATATAGATCCCGGCGGAGCTGACGCCCACGGCATCCACCCGGGGCATGTGGGCCGCGGCGGACTTGAGGGCGGAGACGATGCCCTCATAGTGGTAGTCCGGGTCGGAATTGATCTTGGGGAACCAGACCACTTCTTCGCTGTACACGCTCTCTCCGTCGATGACGGCGGACACCTTCCGGTCGGACCCGCCGGCGTCAAAGCCGATGCGGCAGCCGTCCAGATGGCGGCCGATGGCCTGGGAGACGCTCTTCTCCTCCGGCACTGCGTCCACCCGCACCACCTCAAAGGGATGCTCGTACACATTGCCCATATAGTCAAAGTCAAAGGCCCGGGAGCCGGAGGCGGAATAGTGCTCCTCCATGGCACGGCACACGGCCTCGTTGCCGGCCAGGTACACCCGGAAGCCGCCCTTCATCCACAGCAGGGTCTTGATGATCCGGTCGATGTAGTAGATATCCGCCTCACGCAATGCCTCCGTTCCGTGGACGCGGGTGCGGTACACGGCCATCTGGCCGCCGCTGCGCTCCACCGCCACGTCAAAAGGCTCCTGGGCGTCACGCAAAAATGCCTCGTAAAAACGGCCCAGGGGGATGAACGCCGGATCCAGAGGGGGAAGATGCTTGACGGTCACGTCAATGCCAAGATGCTTCATGACAAAGATCCTCCTTATAGAAATACAAATGGGTGCGGAACCAGCCTTGCGGCGGCTGGGAACATCTGGATTCAAATCTAGGCTAACAGTTTTTTTCATTTTGTCAAGTATTTGAAAAAATTTTTCCTATTTTTCTTGACGGGTTGCACAAAAGGAAATATGATGGAAACATCAAAAGAAAGGAAGGTGCCCAAGTATGAAGGACACAGCAAGATTGCAGGCCTACCGGGACTGGGTGCAGCAGCAGCTGCAGATCTGCACGGAATTCTGGCTGAAAAACGGAATGGATCACAAGTACGGCGGCGTATACACCTGCCTGGACCGCAAGGGCGAGATCTACTCCACGGATAAGAGCGTCTGGATGCAGGGCCGCTGCGGCTGGATCTTCGCCTACCTTTGCCACATGTACGGCAGCCGTCCGGAGTGGCTGGAGGCCTCCAAGAGCTGCCTGGACTTTATGGAGGAGCACTGCATCAACCATGCCGCCGGCGGGCGCATGTATTTCACCGTCACGGAGGACGGCCGTCCCCTCCGTCAGCGCCGGTACTATTTCTCCGAGGCCTTTTACGCCATGGCCAACGGCGAGTACTACGGCGTGACCGGTGAGCGGGAGCACCTGGACCGGGCCCGCCGGGCCTATGACCTCTACTGGGATCTGGCCCACGGCATGCCCGATCCCACCGGGCTGGGCCCCAAGACCATCCCGGAGACCCGCACGGGCCGCGCCTTCGGCATCCCCATGATCATCCTCAACGTCACCAGCGTGCTGCTGCGGGTGGACCCGGAGCGCAAGGCCCTCTATGAGGAGCGGGCCGCCCAGTGCGTGGACGAGATCTTCAAGTACCACGTCAAGCCCGAGCTCAAGTGCGTGCTGGAGAATGTGGCCGAGGACGGCACGCCCCGCCTCTACTACACCGAGGGCCGCACGGTCAACCCCGGCCACGACATCGAGGGCGTGTGGTTCCTGCTGGAGCACGCCAAGCGCACCGGGGACAAGGAACTGGTGGAAAAGGCCGCCCAGATCTTCGACTGGGCCATCGAGGCCGGCTGGGACACCGAGTACGGCGGACTGCTCTACTTTACCGACTGCCTGAAAAAGCCCCCCGAGGCCTACGAGCACGACATGAAGCTCTGGTGGCCCCACAACGAGATCATGATCTCCTCCCTCATGCTCTACCGGGATACCGGCCGGGAGAAATACCTGGACTGGTTCGACAAGACCCTGGAATACTGCAAGGCCCACTTTGCCGATCCCGAGTACGGCGAGTGGTACGGCTATCTGCGGCGGGACGGCCTGCCCACCCAGCCGTCCACCAAGGGCTCCACGTTCAAAGGTCCCTTCCATCTGCCCCGTGCGCTCATCATGTGCGACGCCATGCTGGGGCAGCTGCTGGAAAGCTGACCGTCCGGTGCTGAAGCGAGGCAGTCTATGCCAGAAGAAAGCGTATTCAACCGGATCACCCGGGAATATTACCAGCTGACCTCCTCGGAAAAGAAGCTGGCCAACTTCGTGGTGGCCAACGGTCAGCGCACCCAGAGCATGTCCATCTCCGAGCTGGCCGCCGCCTGCGGCGTGGCCGAGGCCACCATCTCCCGCTTCTGCCGACGGATGGGGTACCAGGGATACAGCGCCTTCCGCCTGTCCATCGCCGCCTCCACCGCCGCCCGGCCCGACACCAGCCCCCTCTCCGGCGAGATCCAGCCCGATGACAGCGTGCCCATTTTGTGCAGCAAGCTGGCCGGTGCGGAGATCGACGCCATCCGGGAGACCCAGGCTCTGATCCGTGCCGAAAGCA
>CABQCB010000032.1 GCA_902462475.1 uncultured Oscillibacter sp.
GATTGTTTGTATACCAGGCATAGCCGTCGATCTCAAAGTTCTGGTAGTTGTAGGGGCCGGCCGCATGGGTGCAGGCCCGCTCCAGCACCGGTCCGCCCAAAGACGCATAGGCGCCGGTATCCGCCGTGACCGTGGCCACCACACCCTGGATGATGCCGTTTTCGTCGCAGCCCAGGGTGAACTCCATATCCATGGGATGGCGCTTGGGGTGGATGAGGATGCTCTCGGCCCGGGTGAGCTTCACCTTCACCGGACGTTTGGCAAGGTAGGCGATCAGCGCCGCCTGATGCTGGACGGTCACATCCTCCTTGCCGCCGAAGCCGCCGCCCACCAGCTGGTTCTGCACCTTCACCTTGTCGGCGCCCAGGCCCAGCATGCCCATGATCTCGTGCTGGGTATCATAGGCGCCCTGGTCGGTGGAGAGCACCATGACGCCGTCCCCGTCAGGATATGCCACGGCACACTCCGGCTCCAGGAAGGCGTGCTCCGTCCAGGGCGTGGAGAACTGACGGGTCAGCACATGGCGGGACTTTTTAATGGCCGCCTTGGGGTCACCCCGCTGGATGTGCTTGTGGGCCAGCAGGTTGCCGGAGCGATGCACCAGCGGCGCATCCGGCGCCATGGCCTCCTTGGGGCTGCGCACCATAGGCAGCTCCTCATAATCCACCCGGACCAGCTCCTTGGCCCGCTGCAAAATCTCCGGCGTCTCGGCGGCCACCAGGCAGATGGCGTCGCCCAGATAATGGGTGATGTCTCCCACGGCGATCATGGTGTCCCAGTCCTTCATCAGGTGGCCCACCTTGTTCTGCCCGGGGATATCGGCGGCGGTATAGACGCCCACCACGCCCGGCAGAGCCTTGGCCTCTTCCGTATGGATGGCCAGCACCCGGGCGCGGGGGTACTTGCTGCGCACGGCGCTGCCGTAGATCATGCCGTCCAGATAGATGTCATCGGGATAGATGCCCGTACCGGTGACCTTCTCCTCCACATCCACCCGGGGCACCCGCTGGCCCAGGGACCAGTCCTCCGGTGCCGGAGGCACTTCCCCTGCCCGGAAGATCTCACCGGCCAGCAAGATGGCGTCGATGATCTTTACATAGCCGGTGCAGCGGCAGATGTTGTTGCGGATGGCAAAGGCCGCCTCTTCCCGGGTGGGCGCTGGATTCTGATCCAGCAGCGCCTTGGCGCGCAGAACCATGCCCGGAATACAGAAGCCGCACTGCACCGCGCCGGCAGTACCGAAGGCATAGGTATAGACGTCCTTTTCAAAGTCGCTGAGGCCCTCTACCGTCAAAACGGACTTCCCTTCCAGCTTGTCGGTCTGCGGAATACAGGCGCGGGTAGGCTTGCCGTCGATCAGCACCGTGCAGGTGCCGCAGGCGCCCTCACTGCATCCGTCCTTGACGCTGGTCAGGCGCAGTGTGTCCCGCAGATAGCGCAGCAGCTTTTGGTTTTCCTCCACATTCACGGTTTGGCCATTCACGGTAAATGTAGCCATGGAATCTCCTCCTCGCCGTGCCCAACCCTGGTCCCACGGTCTGTTGTGTTAATTTTGAAAGGTCAACCTTTCCATTGCTCTATTATACAATATAATTTATAGGACCGCAACCTCGCTTTGTGCAATCCGCTATTCTATCTTGAGCATAGCGGAAACAGCTCCCAGCCTACTGCAAGCGCACCGCGGTCCACCCGCACCTCTGCCTCGGGCTCAAGGATGTGGTTGCTGACACCTAAGGGGAATTCCGCCGTGAGGACCGCGTCCTCAAGCGGGTACTGAACGCCCTGTTCAAAGACCCCTTCCGCCCGGTCTCCCAGGCAGAAAACCGACAAAAGGCCCCATTCCACTGTCTTTGATACAGTGATGGACTCATTTTCAATGACCGTCCACAGGAAGGCATCGTCATATAAAAAGCCGCGCGTGCCACGGCGGCGCAGGTACAGCAGCGTCTGGAGATTTGCCAGCGTATGGTCCAGGCGCTTTCCGCCGGTGCCGCCATAGATGTAAAACTCCTTGCAGCCGCGCTCCAGGCCCAGCTTCACCGCCGCCATGGTGTCTGTGTCATCCTTTTCCACCGGCAGACGGATCACGCCCGGCCCTTGTGCCGGTGCATCCATGGAATCAAAGTCGCCCAGGATCACATCCGGTGTGATGCCGGCGGTGCGGCAGGTCTCATATCCGGCATCCGCGGCGATCACCAGGTCGTCGGGCATGTCGGGCCGCTCCCGCAGGCCGAAAAACGTGCCTGCGGCAAAAATAAAACAGCGTTTCATGGGATTCCCCCTTTTGGCATAGTGTATCACGCTTTTCTCCGTTTGACAACAAAGCCGCCCGGCTGAGCCGGACGGCTTTGGGAATCAGGCCTTGTTCATCAAGAGCAGGCTGGAGTTTTTGTCTCCTGCGATCAGCAGGTGAGCATCCTCCTGGAACCGGTACTCCGGGTCCAGCAGCGGGATGATCTCGTCCCCCGTCTTCAGGCCAAGGATATTGACGTTATACCGGCGGCGGACATCCACCTCCGCCACGGTCCGCCCCTCCCACTCTTTGGGAGTCTCGATCTCCACGATGGCGTATTTGGGCGTCAGCTCGATATACTCAAAAGCGTTTCTGGCGGAAAAGCGCATGGCCACCCGGCGGGCCATGTCCATCTCCGTGTGGATCACATAATCCGCGCCGATCTTTTTGAGGAACTTGATCTGCTTTTCCCGGTCCGCCCGGGCCACCACGCACTTGGCCCCCAGCTCTTTCAGCGTGGCAGTCACCTCCAAAGAGGTCTGGAAGTCGTCCCGTACGCAAACAAAGCACACGTCAAAATTCCGCACGCCCAGCGACGAGAGCACCTGCTCGTCCTGACAGTCTCCCACACAGGCAGCAGTGGCCACCGAGGCCATTTTGGAAACGCGCTCTTCGTCCTGATCCACGACCATGACCTCGTTTCCCAGCTCCACGAGCCGGGCGGTCAGGTGATTGCCGAAGCGGCCAAGTCCGATTACCAAAAAGGATTTCATGGGTTACTCCTCTCATCCAATCAAAATCTTCTCCGGGGTCCTGCGCAGCTTGGGCACAGGGCGGTCCCGCACCATCGCCATCAGGACAGACATGCTGCCCACCCGTCCGGCAAACATCATCAGTGTCACCACGATCTTGCCCGCTGCGGTCAGCGTAGGCGTGACGCCCAGCGTCAGTCCCACCGTGCCCATGGCGGAAAGCGACTCAAACAGTGCATCGTCCATGGAGATGCCATCCAGACAGAGCACCATACAGCCGAGCATGCAGGTCATAAAGTACATGATGGAGACGGAAAACGCCTTGAAGATGTCTCCCGCGTCCAGCCGCCTGCCAAACAGCTCCACATCCTCCCGCCGCCGGACCCGGGCCAGCGCGGTGAGCACCAGGACGGCGAAGGTGTTGATCTTGATGCCGCCGCCGGTGGAGCCGGAGCCAGCGCCGATGAGCATGAGGACCATGGTCAAAAGCTTTCCGCTCTCGCTCAGGGCCGTCAGATCCGCTGTATTGAAGCCGGCGGTACGGGGTGTTACAGACTGGAACGCCGCCATAAGGATCTGCTGGGATGTGGGCACGCCCGCAAAGGCGTGGTCCTGCTCCAGAATGAAAAAGGCCACCGTACCCAGCACCAGCGCCATCAGCGTTCCGGTGAAGGCGATCTTGCTGTGCAGCCGCCATTTGGAAAAGCGAAAGCGATGGGTCAGGATGTCGTCCCAGACCAAAAAGCCCAGACCGCCGCAGATCACCAGCGCCATCAGGACAATATTCAAAAGCGGCTCCCCCGCTACCGTGGTCAGGGATGTGCCCGTGCCCAGCAGGTCAAATCCTGCGTTGCAGAAGGCCGACACCGCGTGGAATACGGACATCCAGACGCCCCGCAGGCCATAGCGGGGACAAAACCAGAACAGCAGGATCAGGGCACCCAACCCCTCGCATACCGCCGTCACCGTCAGGATCCGGCGGGTCAGCCGGACGATGCCGCCCATCTGCAGGGCACCCACCGTATCCATCAGCACAGCCCGGCTGTGCAGACCGATCCGGCGTCCCAGCAGCATGGAGATGAAAATGGTCACGGTCATAAAGCTCAGTCCGCCCACCTGGATCAAAAGCAGGATCACGGCTTGTCCGAAAAACGTGAACTGCGTCCAGGTATCGTAGAGCACCAGTCCCGTCACGCAGGCAGCCGACGCGGAGGTAAATACCGCGTCCAGAAACGGCAGCGGCTGACCGGAGCGGGAAGAGATGGGCAGCATCAGCAAAAGGCCGCCCAAAAGAATGATGCAGGTAAAACTCAGCGCCAGATTCTGTACTGCGTTGAGCGAAAAACGGTGTTGCTTCATGGAGTCCCTCCAGCAAAGGCAAATTGCCTGTATTATACCCCATCCGTTGGGCGATTTCAATAAGCCGCCGGCCCTCCCGCGGCCATATGCAGGGCGTGGACATACAGATTTCGCTAATTTTTGCCGCAAGCGATCTGTTGCGATTGTCCCCCGCCCTCCGCGCCCCTCTTGTTGGCCGGGTTCCAGACAGCGCCAAATGTAAACTTTTCTTTTTCTGTGGACAAACGTGCGCATTTGGCGTATACTCATTGCAACCCAAAATGTTATCTGTTTTGATTATGTCAAACATTAGAAAATTTAATTATAACAGGAGGTATGTCCCATGACAGAGAGTTACGCCGGAAAGATCAACCGCAAGCTTTTGAAGAAGCGGCGCATCATCAACGCCGCCGCCGGCCGGGAACCGGCGGACCTGGTTTTGAAAAACGCAGCCTACGTCAACGTGTTCTCCAATGAGATCTGTCATGGAGACATTGCGGTGGCGGAGGGTCTGATCGTGGGCATGGGCGAATACAGCGGCGCGGAAGAGGTGGACTGCGGCGGCAAGATCGTCCTGCCCGGCTTTCTGGACGCTCACATCCACCTGGAAAGCGCCTTGGTTAGCCCCACGGAGTTTGTCAAGGCCGTGCTGCCCCACGGCACCACCACTGTGGTGACGGACCCCCACGAGATCGCCAATGTCATGGGCACGGACGGCATCGAGTATATGCTCCAGGCCACGGAGGATTTGCCGGTGGATGTGCGGTTCATGCTGCCCTCCTGCGTTCCGGCTACGCCGCTGGATGAGTCCGGCGCCATCCTGGATTACCGCAGCCTGGATTCCTTCTATGAGCACCCCAGAGTGCAGGGCCTGGCGGAGATGATGAACTTTGTGGGCATCATCGCCGGAGACGACCAGCCTGTGGAGAAGATCGTGGCTGCCCAGGCCCACCACAAAAAGATCGACGGCCACGCGCCGGACCTTCTGGGAAACGACCTCAACGCCTACATCGCCGCCGGCGTCTACTCCGACCACGAGTGCCATGACCTGAACGACGCCATCGCAAAGCTCCAGCGGGGCCAGTTCATCATGATCCGCGAGGGTACCGCCGCCCGCAATCTGGACGCCCTGGCTCCCCTGCTGTGCGACAAGTACGCCGAGCGGTGCATGTTCTGCAGCGACGACAAGCACCCCAGCGACCTGCTGGAAAAGGGCCACATCGACTATCTGGTTAAGCGGGCCATCGCCCTGGGGGCCGACCCCATCACCGCGGTCAAGGTGGCCTGCCACAATGCCGCCCGGTACTTCCTGCTCAATAACCGGGGCGCCATTGCCCCTGGCTATCTGGCAGACTTCGTCATCATCGACGACTTCCAGCACTTCAATATTGAAAAGGTCTATAAAAAAGGCGTGCTGATGGTAGAAAACGGCGTGATCCGGGACTTCCCCGCCCCGTCCATCGAGCAGTATCTGGTGGACCGGGCCCACCACACCTTCCATCTGCCCACACTGACCGCCTCCGACTTTGAAGAAGTCCGCCCCCGGGGCATCATCGGCATGGTGGGCGGCGAGATCACCACCGTAGACGCTGGCTATTCCGACCGCATTGACGTGGAGTATGACGTTTTGAAAATCGCCGTGGTGGAGCGGCATAAAAACACCCACCACATCGGCATCGGCTTTTTGCAGGGCTACGGCCTGAAGTCCGGCGCCGTGGCCACCTCTGTCTCCCACGACTCCCACAACATCATTGTGGTGGGCACCAACGAAGCGGATATGGCCGCAGCGGCCAACCGCGTGGCAGCGCTGGGCGGCGGCATCGTGGTCTGGGATAAGGGAGCACCTCTTGCGGAGGTTCCTCTTTCCATTGCGGGCATCATGAGCGAGGAGCCTTTGGTGGTGGTCAATGAAAAGCTGGAGGCTGCCAAGGAGCGGGCGTTCTCCCTGGGCGTCTCCCGGGACATCGACCCCTTTATGACCCTCAGCTTCATGGCCCTGCCGGTGATCCCCACCCTGCGCATCACCACTCGCGGCGTGTTCGATGTGTCCCAGCAGACTTACGTGTGATACACACTCAAAAGAAAAAGGAACGGCGATTGCCGTTCCTTTTTCTTTTATTCGCAGGCCTGGCACAAAAGACCGATCAGCTCTTCCTTGCCGGTGCCCTTTTCTGCCGAAAACGGCACCAGATGGTCGTCCTCATCCAGTTCCAGCGTCTGGCGGATCAGCTCCAGCGCCGGTTCCACCTGGCTGCGCTTGAGCTTATCCAGTTTGTTGGCCACGATGATCTCCGGGCAGCCGGTCTGACGGAACCAGTTGTGCATGGTCACATCGTCCGCCGTGGGCTTGTGGCGAATGTCCACGATGAGCACGCCGGTGGTGATGAGCTCTCCTTCGTCCTGGAAATAGCTCTCCATCAGACGGCCCCAGCGGTCCTTCTCCGCCTTGGAGACTTTTGCATAGCCATAGCCCGGCAGGTCCACCAGATAGGCCTGCTGATCCACCAGAAAATAGTTGATCTGCGTGGTCTTTCCCGGAGACGCGCCCACATAGGCCAGGTTTTTTCGCCCCAGCAGACGGTTGATGACAGAGGACTTGCCTACGTTGGACCGGCCGGCAAAGGCAAACTGGGGACGGCCGTCCCGCAAAAAGCCGCTGCGGGCCGCTGCGGAACGGGTAAACTCAGCTTTATTGAAATTCAAAGACATGAAATGTATTTCTCCTTTACAGGCTGAGCCTTGTTTTTACAGCTGCAGGCTCCCCGGCGGGCGCAAACGCCGCCAAGGGGCTCTCCTGCGGCGTCTCCTGCCGCACGGAAGTATCCGCCGCGGGATACAGCGCTGCGGCAAATACCTGATCCACCGTGGACACGGGCACAAAGTGCAGCGCGGCGCGGACGGTCTGATCGATTTCCTCCAGATCCCGGACATTGTCCGCAGGGATCAGCACGGTGCCAATGCCGTTGCGCAATGCCGCCATGGTCTTTTCCTTCAGACCGCCGATGGCCAGCACGCGGCCCCGCAGCGTCACCTCGCCGGTCATGGCAATGCCTGCCCGGATCTTCCGCCCCGTCAGGGCGGAGAGCATGGCGGTGGTTACGGCGATACCGGCGGAAGGACCGTCCTTGGGCACCGCTCCCTCCGGGAAGTGGACATGGATGTCCTTGGTCTTGTAGAAGTCCTGCTCGATCCCCAGCGCTTCCGCCCGGCTGCGCAGGCAGCTGAGGGCGGCCTGCGCCGACTCCTTCATCACGTCGCCCAGGTTGCCGGTCAGCTCCAGCTTGCCGGAGCCCTCCATGACGTTGACTTCCACTTCCAATATCTCTCCGCCTGCCTCCGTCCACGCAAGGCCATTGACCACACCAATCTCCTCCCGCTCCGTGTGGAGCGCCGGGGGGAACGGCTGGCAGTCCAGCAGCTTGGGAAGCTCTTTTTCTGTAACGGTAATGCGCTTTACAGTTCCTGCCAGCAGGCGCATATCCGTCTTCCGACATACGGCAGCCAGGCGGCGCTCCAGCTGGCGGACGCCGGACTCGCGGGTATAGTCCCGGATGATGGCGCGCAGCACATCATCCCCCACCCGGAGCGTACCTTTCTTCAAGCCGTGCTCTGCCATCTGCTTGGGCAGCAGGTGGCGCTTTGCGATCTGCACCTTTTCCTCATCGGTGTAGCTGCCCAGCTGGATGACCTCCATCCGGTCCAGAAGCGGCCGGGGGATGGTGTCGGTGGTGTTGGCGGTGGTGATGAACATGACCTGAGAGAGGTCCACCGGGATCTCCAGGAAATGGTCCCGGAAGGCCCCGTTCTGCTCGCTGTCCAGCACCTCCAGCAACGCCGCGGCCGGGTCGCCCCGGTAATCGCTGCCCAGCTTGTCGATCTCATCCAGCAGCATCAGCGGATTCATGGAGCCGCTGCGGCTGATAGCCTCGATGATGCGGCCGGGCATGGCGCCGATGTACGTTTTCCGGTGGCCGCGGATATCCGCTTCATCCCGGACGCCGCCCAGAGAGAGCCGGGCCAGCTTGCGGTTGAGCGCCTTGGCAACGGAGATGGCAATGGAGGTCTTGCCCACGCCCGGCGGGCCCACCAGGCAAAGGATCTGTCCCTTGCCCTCAGGATTCATCTGCCGGACGGCAATGGTCTCCAAAATCCGCTCCTTCACCTTTTCCAGGCCGAAATGATCCTTTTCCAGCACCTTGCGGGCAGCGTCCACACTGACCCGCTCCCGGGTGGTCTCGTTCCAGGGCATCTCCAGGCACACATCCAGATAGTTGCGGATCACGGCACCTTCCGCGCTGCCGAAGGGCTGCTTGGAAAGCTTGGTCACCTCTTTCAAAAGGTGCTTTTCCGTCTCCTCCTCCAGGTGCAGCGCCTCGATGCGGTCCCGGTAGTTCTGCAGCTCATCATCGGTCTCGTCGCCCTCGCCCAGCTCATTTTGCAGCACGCGGATCTGGGTGCGGAGGATCTGCTCCCGCTGAGAGCGCACCAGCTGCTCCCGGATCTTGCCCTCCATCTCCCGCTCGAAGCCCAGGACGTTATTTTCCCGGGCCAGGAACGCGTTCATCTTCCGCAGACGGATGAAAGGAGACAGTTCTTCCAGGATCTCCTGCTTATCCGTATAGCGCAGGGCGATGTTCTGGGCGATGTAGTCGGCCAGATAGCCGGGGTCCCGACTGTCCATGACCGTGGTCACCACTTCCTCCGGCAGGCTGCCCGCCTGCTGGGCGTAGTCGGTGAAGAGATTGTATGTCTGGCGCAGCAGCGCCTCCGTTCTGGGGCTGGCCCGGAACGCGTCGGAGACGGGCGTCTCCTCCAGAAGCTCCACATTGGCCTGCAAAAACGGCTCCGTCTGCCACAGGCGGCGCAGCCGGGCGCGGCTCCGGCCCTCCACTACGCAGCGCACGGAGGTGTTGGACAGCCGCAGCACCTGGACGATATGGGAGATGGTGCCCACGGCAAAGAGGTCCTTCTCTGCCGGAGCGTTCACACCGATCTCCCGCTGGGTCACCAGGAACACGTCCTGGTCGGCCTCCATGGCCCGCTCCAACGCGGCGATGGAGATCCTGCGCTCCACGTCGAAGGTCAGGCTCATATGGGGAAACACCGTCAGGCCCCGCAGGGCCAGGACGGGAATATTCATGGTCTTCAATTCTTCTTCCATAGGGGTCTCTCCTTGATCAGGGGTCAAACAGGGAAAAGGGGGCGCGCCAGACGGCGGCCCCCGTTTTTCATCATGACGCCGATGCAGGCGTACCGCTGGAGCCGGAAGACGGCTTTTCTCCCCTTCCAGGGTTCATTTTCACGGCGTGGTTCACCTTTTCCGGATCATAGGTCAGTTCCGGCTTTTCGGTCCCCTCCACGCACGCTTTCGTAATGACTACTTTCGTGATGGTGGGATCGGAGGGAACGTCATACATGATCTGCGTCAGCATGCCCTCCATCACCGCGCGCAGGCCGCGGGCGCCGATGTTGCGCTCGATGGCCTTATCCGCGATGGCTTCCAGAGCATCCGGCGTGAATTCCAGATCCACGTCATCGTATTCCAGCAGTTTCTTATACTGCTTGACCAGCGCGTTTTTGGGCTCCTGCAAAATCCGCACCAAGTCCTCCCGGGTCAAACCGTTGAGGGGCGCGATCACCGGCAGGCGGCCCACCAGCTCGGGGATGATGCCGAACTTCAGAATATCGTGGGGCTGGACTTCCCGCAGCAGGCGGTTGACGTCCTTGTCCTTCTTGCCCTGAACATTGGCGCCGAAGCCGATGCTTTTTTGATCCAGGCGCTTTTCGATGATCTTCTCCAATCCGTCGAATGCACCGCCGCAGATGAACAGAATGTTCTTCGTGTTCACCTGGATGAACTCCTGGTGGGGGTGCTTGCGGCCGCCCTGAGGCGGCACGTTGGCCACGGTGCCCTCCACGATCTTCAAAAGCGCCTGCTGCACGCCTTCGCCGGACACGTCACGGGTGATGGACGTATTTTCGCTCTTGCGGGCGATCTTGTCGATCTCGTCCACATAGATGATGCCGCGCTCGGCCCGCTCCACATCGAAGTCCGCCGCCTGCAAAAGCCGCAGCAGGATGTTCTCCACGTCGTCGCCCACGTAGCCGGCTTCCGTCAGCGTGGTGGCGTCCGCAATGGCGAAGGGGACTTTCAGGATCCGGGCCAGGGTCTGGGCAAACAGCGTTTTGCCGGAGCCGGTGGGGCCCAGCATGAGGATGTTGCTCTTCTGGAGCTCCACATCCTCGTCTCCCCCGAAAAAGATGCGTTTATAGTGGTTGTAGACCGCCACGGACAAGGCAACCTTGGCCTCATCCTGTCCGATCACATACTGGTCCAACACATCCTTGATCTCCCGGGGGGTCGGGAGCTTGTCGGGCAGATCCTCCAGATCATCGGGCTCCTCATCCTCGAAGCCGTCGTCCAGAATGCTCATGCAAAGCCGGACGCACTCGTCGCAGATCCGCACGCCCGGGCCCTGGATCATCCGCTGGACCTGATTTTCATGCTTGCCGCAAAAGGAGCACCGAAGTGTCTTCTTGCCGTCGTCGTTCATGGTATTACCTCGGTCTATCGTTTCTAGCTGATGGGTTTATTTGCGGTTGGTGATGATCTTGTCGATCAGGCCGAAGTCCAGCGCCTCCTGGGCGCTCATGAAGTTGTCACGCTCACAGGCGGCGGTGACTTCCTCAATGGACTTGCCGGTGTTTTCGGACATGATACGGTTCATGCGCTTTTTGATAGTCTCCAGGCGCTTGAGGTGGATGGCCATGTCCGTGATCTGACCCTGGGTGCCGGCGGAGGGCTGATGGATCATGATCTCCGCGTTGGGCAGTGCCAGACGCTTGCCCTTGGCACCAGCAGAGAGCAGGAACGCACCCATGCTGGCCGCCATGCCCACGCAGATGGTGGACACGTCACACTTGACGTACTGCATGGTGTCGTAGATGGCCATGCCGTCCGTCACGGAGCCGCCGGGGCTGTTGATATAGAACTGGATGTCCTTATCAGGGTCCTGCGCCTCCAGATACAGCAGCTGGGCCACCACGAGACTTGCGGTGGTCGCATTGACTTCCTCGCCCAGGAAAATGATGCGGTCGTTCAGCAGACGGGAAAAAATATCATAGGAACGCTCTCCCCGGTTGGTCTGCTCCACTACATAAGGAACTAAACTCACTTTCGAAAACCTCCGATCTTTTGTGGCCTATAAACCATTCTCTCATGATACCACCGGTATCATGAGAGAATGTGTCGAATCTGTAAAATGTTGCCTGAAAAAGATTCGGGATTATTCGGCCTCTTTCTCGGTCTCTTTTTCGCCTTCCTGCTCGGCCTTCTTGGTGGTCTTGCGGGTGGTCTTCTTGGCGGGCTTCTCCTCGCCCTCGGCAGCGTCGTCGGCCTTCTTCTTGGTGGTCTTCTTCTCGGGCTTGACGGCGGTGGCGCTGTCCACCACAATGGCGATGGCCTTCTGGGTCAGCAGCTGATCCTTCACCTGGTCGGCCTGGAGATACTTCTTGACGGTCTCCAGCTCCATGTTGTACTGCTCGGCCATCTTCTTCATCTCGGCCTCCACGTCCTCATCGGTGACCTCGATCTTCTCGGCCTCGATGATGGCGGCCAGGGCCAGGTCCAGACGCACCTGACGGGTGGCGGGCTCCTTGGCGTCTTCCAGGAGCTTGGACTCCTCCATGCCGGTCATCTTCATGTACTGGTCATAGGGAATGCCCTGCTGGGCGATCTGCATCTTGAAGTTGTCCAGGAACTGACGGGCCTGGTTCTCGATCATGGCGTCGGGGATATCGGCGGTGATGTTGGCACCCACCTGCTCCATCAGGGCATC
Source organism: uncultured Oscillibacter sp. (assembly GCA_902462475.1). The sequence goes on from CABQCB010000032.1 coordinate 12,162, forward strand.
CTCAAAGGCGCGGTCGGCGGCCTTCTGGCGCTCCTCGGTGATCTTTTTCTTCAGGTCAGCCTTCAG
>CABQCB010000033.1 GCA_902462475.1 uncultured Oscillibacter sp.
GCTGGCCCAGCCAGAACATGGTCAACGACCTGGGCAGCCAGGGCATCTGCATCTCCGCCGGCTCTGCCTGCCACAAGGGCAAGCCCAGCCACGTGGTGGCGGCGCTGAAGCTGCCCAAAAAGACCGCCGGCAGCGTCATCCGCCTGAGCTTCGGGCCGGAGACCACCACCGCCGACATCGACGCGTGTGCCGATGCCCTCCGGCGTCATCACGACACCCGCATGCCCATGCTGTAAGCAGGGCAGATCCCTTCATATTTTGATATAGAGAAAAGGAACCGACACCCATGTTACGTTATCTCCGCCGCCCGCCTCTTTTTTACAAGAGGCTCTTTCTTCTGGCGCTGCCGCTGATCCTGCAAAACCTCATCACCACCTCCCTGGGCTTTGTGGACACCTTCATGGTGGGTCTGCTGGGCGACACCCAGCTCTCCGCCGTCACCGCCGCCAACGCCCCCATCTTTTTGGTGCAGGTCATCATCTTCGGTCTCATGAGCGGTCTGACTATTCTGGTCAGCCAGTTCTGGGGCAAGGCGGACATGCCCGCCATCAACCGCTGCATGGGCATCGCCATGTACGCGGGCTTCACCATCGCCGCCTGCGCCGCTGCGGTGCTGTTCTTCTTCCCGGAGGCGGTGCTGTCCATGGTGACGGACAACGCCGTGCTCATCACGGAGGGCACGCCGTATCTTCGCATCGTGGGCATCTCCTACATTTTCAACGCCGTCAGCAGCGTGTATGTGAGCATGCAGCGCAGCGCGGAAAATCCCCTGTTCGGCATGCTGGTGTTCGCCACGTCCATGCTGCTGAACACCTTTTTGAACTACTGCTTTATTTTCGGCAACTTCGGAGCCCCCGCCCTGGGCGTCACCGGCGCCGCCATTGCCACGCTGACCTCCCGCATCGTGGAGTTTTTGATCGTGGTGGTCTACGCCCTCCGCAGCCGCCGGGTGCCCCTTATGCCCCGCGCCCTCTTCTGCCCCGGCCGCGCCACGGTGCGCATCTATGTCAAGTATGCCACACCGGTGCTCATCAATGAGACGTTCTGGGGCCTGGGCACCACCATGATGACCGTCATCATGGGCCATATGGCCATCAGCGCCGACATGCTGGCGGCCTACGCCATCATGGGCAACATCGACAAGTTCTCCACCGTCTCCTGCTTCGGCCTGGCCGGCGCCACCGCTGTCATCATCGGAAAGCGCATCGGCGAGGGCGCCTCCAAGGACGAGGTGTACGATCTGAGCTGGTGTTTGCTGCTGGTGGCCCTGGGCCTTGGCATCCTCATCGGCGGCGTGCTGGCCGTGACGCTGCCCACGGTGTTCATCCCCTATCTCTACCCCCTGTTCTCCCTGTCCCCCACGGCCACGGAGGCAGCGGCCACCATGTGCATCGTCTACCTTCTGACCATGCCTCTCAAATCCTTCGATATCTCCAACATCACCGGTGTGCTCCGGGCCGGCGGCGACGCCACCATGGCCTCCATCATTGATCTGGTGCCGCTTTGGTGCGCGGCGGTGCCCCTGGCGGCGCTGGCTGCCCTGGTGCTGGACGCGCCCATGATCTTCGTGTGTCTGGGCCTGTACGCGGAGAACTTCTTCAAATGCCCCTGGGGCATCGTCCGCCTGCGCAGCCGCAAATGGATCAACGACGTGACCAGGGGGCTTGACCTATGAGCTTTTTCTGCTGCCCTGTGTGCGGCGCGCCTCTGGAGCGATCCGGCGGCGCCCTTCGCTGCGGCAAGGGCCACAGCTTCGATACCGCCCGGGAGGGCTACACCCACCTGCTGCCGCCCAACCGCAAGCACTCCGCCGCCCCCGGGGATGACAAGGGCATGGCGGCGGCACGCCGGGCCTTTTTGTCCAAGGGCTACTACGCGCCTTTGCGCGACGCCCTGTGCGCCCTGGCCGTGCGCTGTACCGGCCCCTCCCCCGCCGTGCTGGACGCCGGCTGCGGCGAGGGATACTACACCGGCGGCATATACCGTGCCCTTTTGGCCGCGGGCAAGCAGCCCCGGGCCGCAGGCATCGATATCTCCAAATTCATCCTGCGATACGCCGCCAAGGCGGAGAAGGACATCGAGTTCGCCGTGGCCTCCTCCTACCACCTGCCGGTGGCGGACAGGTCCGTGGATCTTCTGATCAACTGCTTTTCCCCCTTAGCCCTGGAGGAATTTTCCCGGGTGCTTCGTCCCGGCGGTGCCTTTTTCTATGTGGTGCCCGGACCCATGCACCTGTGGGAGATGAAGCAGGTGCTCTATGAATCTCCCTATCCCAACGAGGAAAAGGAGACCCCCTATCCCGGTTTTACCTACCGGGAGATCGTGCCGGTTTCGGACACCATCACCCTCCCCTCCCAGGAGGATATCCACGCCCTGTTCCAGATGACCCCCTATTTCTGGAAAACGTCCCAGGAGGGCGCGGCACGTCTTTCTGCGCTGAACACCCTCACCGTCCGCACGGAGTTCCGTATCCACGTTTTCACCCGAACATAAAAATGCCCCGCGGCATCTGCCGCGGGGCTCTTTATTATGATACGGCAGCCTTTTCCCGCCGGTGCAGCGCGGAGCGCACCGCACCCACGGCCGCGTCCACACACCAGGCCAGCGGTATGGCCAGCACCGTCACCGCCGCCAGAAGCAGCAGCATCCCCCGCATGCCGGCAAACACCGGCCGGTCGCGCAGCCTGGAAAGGATCAGCACATGGCCGAAGTACACCGTCATGGAATGGCGGGCCAGAAATGCCGTGACCGGCCGCAGCCACTTCAGCCGGGCAGCCAGCGGGGGCCACAGGGCAAACACCGCCAAAAGGACCAGAGGCACATAGACGTTCAGCGGGCTCTTGATGGCCTCAATGTCCCCGGTGGCCTTGCTCTCCAGCACATATAGCCCCGTGAACACCACCGCCGCCGCGGCAATGACCGCCTTGTGCCGGGCCGCAAACTGCTGCAGACGGCCAAGGTTTTCCCGGGTGGCCGCCATGCCCAGCACAAAGTAGAAAAGCCACGTGGGGAACAGCTGCCACAGATAGGGCCGCAGGAAGCCGGGAATCACGGAAAAGCCCGCCCGCTGCAGTACGATCAGCTTTTCCACCCCGTAGGTGACGAGGAAGGCCCCCAGCAGGCACCATGCCGCCGACCGCTCCATCCACCGCCGCAGCAGCGGATAAAGGAGGTACAGCTGGAATATAATGACCACAAAGTACAGGTGCGGCGCCGCCTGTCCCAGGAGAAAGCGGCGCGCCAGGGCCCCGGGCGCCAGGGACTGATGTTCACACAGGGTATAGACCGCAAACCAGCACACATAGGGGATGCCCAGCTTTACCGCCCGCCGCCGGTAAAATTGCCCGGCAGGCAGGGCTTTCCCCAATCCCAGCGACGCGCCGGAGAGCAGCACGAACAGCGGCACGGCAAACCGGGCGGCCTGGTTGATGACATACGCCAGGTTCATCCCGCCCAGCAAAAAATCACTGTCTGCCCCGATGTAGGGGGCGGTCACATGAATGGCAATGACCGCCAGCATGGACCATACCCGCGCCGCATCCAGCTCTTCCACTTTCTTCACCGGGTGTCTCCCCCTTTCCGTCCGGCCGCGCAGCAGGCCCGGAGACGGTTTTTCCATATTCCGACATAATACCATCCCTTCTGTGCTTTTTCAACCCTGCCGTCCGCGCCCTGCGGCGGCGGCAATATCTCCCATGCCGGAAAGAGCGTTGACTCCATCTTCTGCGGGGAGTATGATAAGAGAAAGACCCGGCACGGCCTGTGCCGCCGGGAAAAGGGAAGGAGGGAAAAGGGGACGGACTCCGCGCGCCGCCGGGCGCGCAACCATGTGTATTTGAGAGGGGTAACGTTTGTATGAAAAAGCTCTTTGGCAGTCTACCGTTTCGATTGATCCTGGGAATTTTCGTGGGTGTGGCGTGCGGTGCCGTGTTTACGGAGAGCGTCATGAAAGTGGTCGTCACGCTGCAGTACATCATGGGCCAGCTCATCAACTTCTGCGTGCCGCTGATCATCATCGGCTTTATCGCGCCCTCCATCACCAAGCTGGGCGCCAATGCCTCCCGTCTTCTGGGCGTGGCCGTGATCATCGCCTACGTCTCCTCCATCTGTGCGGCCCTCATGAGCATGGGTGCCGGCTATGCCCTGATCCCCCACCTGTCCATTGACACCAGCGTGGCAGGCCTGAAGGAGCTGCCTGAGGTGGTGTTCCAGCTGGATATCCCCCAGATCATGAGCGTCATGAGCGCCCTGGTGCTCTCCGTGCTGCTGGGCCTGGCCGCTACCTGGACCAAATCCCAGCGCACCATCGACCTTCTGGGTGAGTTCCAGGCCATCGTGCTGGACATCGTCAGCAAGGTCATCATCCCCGTGCTCCCGTTCTATATCGCCACCACTTTCTGCAACCTCAGCTATGAGGGCATGATCACCCGCCAGCTGCCCGCCTTTTTGCAGATCATCCTCATCGTCATGGCCGGCCACTACATCTGGCTGGCGGTGCTGTATCTGCTGGCCGGCGCCTATTCCGGCAAAAATCCCTGGGAAGTCCTCCGACACTACGGCCCGGCCTACCTGACCGCCGTGGGTACCATGTCCAGCGCGGCGACGCTGGCAGTGGCCCTGCGCTGCGCCGGCAAGAGCAAGGTGCTGCGGGAGGACATGGTCAGCTTCGGCATTCCCCTGTTCGCCAACATCCACCTGTGCGGCTCCGTGCTGACGGAGGTGTTCTTCGTCATGACCATCTCCCTGCTGCTCTATGGCTCTCTGCCCAGCATCGGCACCATGATCCTGTTCTGCCTGCTGCTGGGTATCTTCGCCATCGGCGCTCCCGGCGTCCCCGGCGGAACGGTCATGGCCTCCCTGGGCCTCATCACCGGCATCCTGCTCTTTGACGACGCCGGCACCGCCCTGATGCTGGCCATTTTCGCCCTGCAGGACAGCTTCGGCACCGCCTGCAACGTCACCGGCGACGGCGCGCTGACGCTGATGCTCACCGGGTATGTGGAAAAGCACGGCATCCGGGACGAGAACCTCCAGTCCCCCATTTTGTAAGCACTCTTCCCTGCGGGGCCGCTCGAGCGGCCCCGCCTTTTTTGCAAAAAACCGCCCTGCGCCTTTGGGCACAGGGCGGTTTTTTCTGTTGAACGAAGACTTTCTCAGTAGCCGTAGATCATGGAGCGGTTGATGTCCGCCAGGCAGTGGGCACCGCACATGGCCATGGTGTCGGCCAGCTCGGCCTTGAGCTTTTCCACATAGATCTTCACGCCCTCGGCGCCGCCGCCGTAGACCATGTTCACGAAGGGACGGGCAATGAGCACCGCGTCGGCGCCCAGAGCCAGGGCCTTGAACACATCCATACCGGTGCGGATGCCGCCGTCCACCAGGATGGTCATCTTGCCGCCCACGGCATCCACGATGGCGGGCAGCACCTCCGCGGTGGCGGGGCACTGATCCAGCACGCGGCCGCCGTGGTTGGACACCACGATGGCGCTGGCACCGGCCTCCAGGGCCTTCTTGGCGCCGGCAACGGTCATGATGCCCTTGAGGATGAAGGGTTTCTCCGCCCAAGAGACGATCTGCTTGAGCTCGTCCACGGTCTTGCTGCCGGCGGGCGGGGTCATGTTCTGCAGGAAAGGCAATCCCGCGGCGTCGATATCCATGGCGATGGCGAAGGGGTCCGCGGTCTTGACAAGATCCAGCTTCTCCTTCACGGTCTCCATGTTCCAGGGCTTGATGGTGGGCACGCCGCAGCCATGGGTCTTGATGAGGGCCTTAGCCGTGCCCTCCATGACAGCAGGATCGGTGCCGTCGCCGGTGAAGGCGGCGATGCCGGCCTCGGCGCAGGCGGGCACCAGGATGTCGTTGTACTGCAGGTCATCGTACTTGTCGCCGTAGTGCTTGGTAACGGCGCCCACGGGGGCCGCGAACACAGGGATGTCCACTTTCTGGCCGAACAGAGTGAAGGAGGTGTCCACCGGCTTATTCTCGCAGATGGTGTCCATGTTCACACACAGCTCCTGCCACTTCTGGTAGTTGCGGATAAAGCCGGTGCCGATGCCCTTGGCGCCGGGGCCGGGCACGGTATTCTTGCAGGCCAGGCCGTTGCAGACGGGGCAGGACTTGCAGTAGGGACCCATGCAGGTGCGGGCCTGATCGAGTACTTCTTTGTATGTCATGACGATCTCCTCCAAATGATGTAGTTCCCCTCTGAGGTAATATTTGCGCTCCTATTGTACTGCCAACCGCGGAAAAAGGCAACCGCTTCCAAAAAAGATCCCCGTTCAAACTAAGTGTTGATGGAAAGAAGTTCGTCAGTTTCACTAAATAGCAGCTCACCTCTTGATTTACGATAGTATATCAAGTATGTTTATCTTGACAAGAAACGATATTAGGGAAATCAAGCCATTCAAAAATATAAAGGTGTGATACTGATGCTTAGTAGGCGTATAAAATCAGTAATTCCAATGCTTGTCTCTGTTTTTCTAATAACAGGGTGCGGAACCTCTGTTCAAGAAGATATTGATGGAGTCTATGTTTATGAAAAAGAGGGGTTTGGCGGTGAGTTTACTATCACATTAAATAAAGATGGCACATTTCAATACTATGAGGGTGGACTCAGCAGCTCTCTTGGGAGTGGAACGTGGACATTGGAAGATGAGCTTTTGTGCATAACAGAGGAAAATGCACCACATCCCCGGACCAACTACTTTCTGGTGGAGGATGGCAGTCTGGTGTTTCAGGCTGAAGGTTCCGATAACTTTACGTTTGTCACAGTCTTAGACAGCGAACAATTCAATGCCAGCGAAAGTTAACGAATAAAGCTCAGCTTATGAGGCTCTGCCAGCACAAGGCAGAGCCTCTTTTTGTGTCTCTAATGAATAAAACCAAATTAGATTTGGCTAATTCTACTTTAGGAACACAGAAAGGAATCGAGAGGAATAGAATAGTGCCAGTACTCGCAGCTAAGAGAACCGTAATTCATCAGCATCGATTAAGAACCAAAGAAGCCTTATCCTAAATTGGATAGGATCTCCTTGATTGCCTAACTTAATTTCCGTCAAAAGGCAGAGAATTTCCATTTTCCTTGAAATCAACACGTTCCTTAAACCGGGAGCAAAAAAGTTTGTCTGCGCCGCCAGCGGGCGGAACCATTTTCCACTATTGCCGTCTCTACTGTTGAAAGGGTCTTTCCACACCATAAAAAGGAGGGTTCACGATGAAAAAGAAGGGTTTTGTCTGGGGACTTGTACTGGTGCTGGCCATGGGTCTGCTCAGTGGCTGCGGCAGCGAATCCGCCGCTTCCATGACGGAGGAGACAGCCGCCGCAGAAGCCCCGGCGGAAGAGTACAGCATGGACACAGCGGCAGATTACGGCACCGGCAACGCCAGCATGATGCCCGCCGCGGAGAGCGGTGAAACGGAGAACGGCGCGGTGCAGGGCTCCAAGCGCATCTACACCGCCACGCTGCAGCTGGAGACCACCGGCTTTGACGAGGCCGTCTCCTCCCTGACGGATCTGGTGGACAGCAGCGGCGGCTGGGTGTCGTCCTCGTCCGTCAGCAACCACTCCAGCTCCTACCGCTACGCGGACCTGACCGTGCGGGTGCCGGTGGAGAAGTACCGTGATTTTCTCTCCCAGGCGGGAGAGCTGTGCCACCTGCTCTACACCCAGGAGTACGTGGACGACGTGACCGAGGCCTATTACGACACCGCCGGACGGCTGGAGACCCAGCAGATCAAACTGGAGCGGCTCCAGAACCTGCTGGCCCAGGCGGAGAAGATGGAGGATATCATCACCATCGAGTCCGCCATCTCCGAGACGGAGCAGATGATCGACAGCCTCTCCGGTACCTTGCAGCACTATGACTCCCAGGTGGACTATGCCACCGTTAACATCTCCTTGCAGGAGGTGGGCAAGCTCTCCAACGTGGAAGAGCCCACCGCCACGCTGGGCGGGCGGCTGGCCGCCGCGTTTACCTCCGGGTGCCGCAGCTTCCTCACCGCCGCGGAGGACCTGCTGGTGGCGCTGGTATACGGCTGGGTGTGGCTGGTGATCCTGGCTGCGGCAGCCATCGTGGTGGTGCGCCGCCTGAAAAAGCGGGGCGTCCGGCTCCCCTCCCTGAAGCGAAAGGACCATGCATCTGACCATGATGCCCCCAAGGACGGCACCCTTTGATCTGCATAGAAAATGCCCGGGCCTATAAGGCCCGGGCATTTTTTCAGTTGGTCAGGATGGTGTAGCCCACTGTGTTATACTGCGCATCCAGCAGCAGCACATAGGCATAGGTGGTCTTTCCATCGGAGCGCTCCGACGGCACCAGCACATCCAGATCCTCCACGGGTTTGCAGAACCGCTCCTTTCCCACGGACCTCTCCCGACTCCAAAGGCCGTATTGCTGCACTGCCTGGCAGAAGTCGTCATTGTTGTTTAAATAGAAGTTATCGATGCACCAGGCCGCACCGCTGCGCTCCACCTGCTCCGGGGCAATGTACTCCGGCAGCGCTGCCTGGGAGAAGGTTTTTTTCTGCTGCTCATAAAGCCCGGAGAAGTCATAGTCGCAAAACGTGATCTCCATGCGCCAGCTGTCCCCGCCCATATAGAGGGGCTGGCCAAAGAAATAGCCACACAAGGTGGTCTCGTCACTGTACAAAAGCAGCACCCGGGATGGAGCCTGGCCGCCCTGAACGGAAAACCGGCCGGAGGTCTGATTCATAGACCGTTCCCCGTCAGAGGCCACCAGCCAGGACACCTGGTCGCTGACTTTCAGATACTCTTCTACACTACCCAGGTCAGGGCTTCCCCGAAACTCCATGAACTTGGCCTGGGGCACCACCTGCTGCACCTGCTCCAGCGTCACGGTGCAGTACTCTCCCTCCGCCGTCAGGTCCAGCGACGCGCCGGTATGGACGCCGGAGGGGCGGGGAAACTCCAGATCCTTCACCCGCTCTCCGTCTGTGACGGTCACATAGCCCATGTACTGCATGGCGTCGTCCAGCAGCAGATAGACCCGGGGCCGGTCCGCTGTGGCGTGCCGGGCGCTGTTGGGCAAATCAGAGAGGGGCGCGCAGAACCGGCTGATGTAAGGCGAGGTAGCCCGGCTCCACAGGCTCTGGAGCCGCACCCGATTGGTGAAGTCATCACTGCCTGAGAGCTGGGAAACCGGCTCGATGTAAAAGGCCGCGCCGCAGGAGTCCAGGTCGTACTGGGAGATCTCCGGCAGCTGGGGCGAGGCCGTATAGCCTGCGGACTGCTGGCCATAAAGGTCGGTGAAATCGTAGTCGCACAGGGTGATCTCCATACGCCATTTTCCGCCGCCCAGGTCCTCCGGGGCGCCCACGAAGTAGCCGCACAATGTGGTGAAGTCCCGATAGAGCAGCAGCGTGAAAATATGGTCCTCCGAAAGATTCCAGGTGGCAGAGGTATACCCCCCCTGTTGTGTTCCCTGGGAGGCCACCAGCCAGGCCATGTGGAAGCTGTCGGTCACATAGGCCTTCACGTCGCCGCCCAGGTCCGGCGCATAGCCCTCAAAGTTGAAAAAGGCCGTCTCCGGCACCACCTGGCGCAGCAGCTCCTCCGTGATCTCGCAGTTCCCGTCGCTCTTTTCCTCCAGGATCAGCTCCACGGAGCCGGTGGGGGTAATATCGCCATTCCCGCCGACCTGTCCGCCGCTGCCGGTGGAGTCCATCATGGTATAGCCCAGCAGCTGATGGTCGCCGTCCAGCAGCAAAAAGCAGCGCCACCGGTCGTCCCGGGGCAGCCGGTCCTGCAGCCGGTCCATCTCCCGGCTGTGCTTTTCCACATAGGGGGAGGTGTACTCCGCCCACAGGTGATAGGCCTGGGCGTCGCCGGGCAGAAGCGTGGGGCCCCGGCCGGTATTGTAGCCGGTGAGGAAGTATTTGGCGCCGGAGTCCTCAATGTCCTCCGGGGCGATGTAGTTTGCAAAGGTCTCGTCCCGCTGGGCGTCGAACAGGGCCATCTGCTCTTCATAAAGGGCCGTGAAGTCGTAGTCGCAGAGCGTCACCTGCAATTGCCACGTTCCGCTGCCCGCTTTTTCCGGCACGCCTACGGCATGGCCCATCAGGTGGGTGTTGCTGTCAAAGAGCAGCAGACACAGAGGGCTGTCCGGGTCATCGTTGGCATTGAAGCTGCCCCTCTCTCCCTGGGAGCCCTGCTGGCCCCGGCTGGTGACCAGCATGGCCATCTGGAAGCTGTCGATGAGGTAGGTGTCGATGTCTCCGCCCATGTTGGGTGTCCCCTCCAGGTTAATATACTCCACCTCCGGGAACTGCGCTTGCACCAGCTCCGGCGTGACGGTGCATACGCCCTCCGCGTCCTCTTCCACGGTAAAGGTCACCGTCTCCCCGTCGCCGGGGGCCGTCACATGCAGCTCCTCCGCGCCAAAACCGCCCAGTCGGGGCAGCAGGAGCGCAGCGGCCGCAATGACCACCACCGCGGCGGCAAGGACCGCCGCGATCTTGCCGCGTTTTTTCCCTGCGCCGGGCTTTGCCGCCTGTGCGTCCTCCTTGCAAGCAACGGCAGTCTCCGGCTGGGCGGTATCCGAAGTCTTTTCCGTATGGAGTCGGGAGCGGAGCGTCTCCATCCGCTGCCGGGCAGCCTCGCGGCGTGCTTGTGCCCGCTGTCGGGCCTCTTCCGCCCGGCGGGCCCGCTCCTGGGCCTGATGCTCTGCTTCATCCAACTGCGCCTGACGCACCGCCGCAAGGCCCGCGGCGGTGGCCAGACGCGCGGCCATATCCTTTTGGCAGCCGCAGCGGTGGCACTTTGTCTCTGCGTCGCGGTTCACGCCGCCGCAGGCGCAGTACCAAAGGCCCTGGCCATTCCAGTAGGCATACCGGCTGCTGGGAAGTCCCCGGCTCAGCGCCAGCAGCGCCGGGTCTCCCACTGCTTCATCCAACGCGGTAAAGGCCGGAAGGCTCTCCCAGCAGGCATCCTCCGCCGCGGTCCAGGCAGTTCCGTCCCCAAAAATAGCGGACACTGCCCGGACCTCCATGCGCTGCGCGTCACTCCAGGGCAGCACCACAGCGGTATACTGTCCAAAGGTCTGGCCCCGGGCCGCCTGCAGTTCCTTATAAGTAAAGACCGTCTCCGCCCCGTCCGCGTCCGGGCAGCGGACCGATACCGTCAGCGCGGTGACGGTACGGAGGTCAACGCTTTTCCACTTCAGCTGGGCCACCAGCCGGGGCGATCTGGTGTCCTCCAGCAGTACGCCGGCCGCCAGCACCACCGGCGCACCGTCTGTATACAGCCGCTGCGGCAGTGCAAAGCGCCGGATATAGCGATCACTCATGGCGCCCCTCCCATCAAAGCTCCGGCAGCTCGTCGGGGTTGGCTTGTTCCGCGCTGTTCCCGGACACCGGCACGGCCGCGCCCTCCGCTTTCCCGGAGGCCACGCCATCCTTGCGGATGGCGTGCACGTCCGCGGTCATCTGGCCGAAGGCATACAGCGGCCAGGTGCCCGCCGCCAGGATGAGGGCGCTCACCACGGCGATCAGGCCGCTGAGCAGCAGCGATACAGGGCTGAAGTAGGGCGGGACCAATCCGAACAGCTGCAGCAGCAAAACCACCACGCTCAATGCCATCACCAAGGCGCCCACCAATCCCACGATCAGATAGATGAGGCCGCAGATCTTGGCCACCAGCTGGATCTTGCCGCCCACATCGCTGTAAAAGCCGTGGACAAAGCCGGAAAAGCCCCGGCGGTACTTGTCGCCGTCCACCTTCCAGGCCTTGGGCGGCGCCTGGCGGCCCTCCATGGCCAGGTTCACCAGGATCAGCCCCAGGGGCAGCAGGATCGCCGTGATCAGATTCTTAAAAAGGCCCGGGTTTCCCTGGCCGCCCAGCTGGAAATATTCCACCAGGAAGTCCAGCTGGATCACTTCCGCCCAAAGCCCATTGGCAGCGGCCAAG
>CABQCB010000034.1 GCA_902462475.1 uncultured Oscillibacter sp.
TGCCGGGAAAGGAGGCGTCCGATGAGCTTTTCCGAGACGTTCCTCCTGGCCCTGAAAAATATCCGCTCCAGCAAGATGCGCACGTTTTTGACCATGCTGGGCATCATCATCGGCGTCACCGCCGTCATCGTCATCGTGGGCCTGGGCAGCGGCATGCAGGGCTACATCGAGCAGAGCTTCGCCGACATGGGCACCGACTCGCTGACGGTGATGATCATGGGCCGGGGCTCCTCCCGCAGCGTCAGCGAGGAGGATATGTATGCCATGGTGGATGAGCACAGCGACATGCTCAAGGCCATCTCCCCCACGGTGAGCATGATGGGCAGCGTGAAGATCGGCAGCGACACCCTCTCTTCCACCTCTACCACCGGCGTCAGCGAGGACTATTTTTCCATGAAGGGCTATGAGGTGTCCCAGGGCCGGGGCCTTCAGTACACGGACATGAAAAACCGCAAGAAGGTCTGCGTGGTGGGCGAGTACCTGAATCAGGCGTACTTCGGCGGCAACGCCGTGGGCCAGACCATCAAGATCGGCGGCACCTCGTTTTCCATCGTGGGCGTGCTGGCCCAGCAGGGCTCGGAGCTGGAGGAGGGCGGCAGCGACGACTGCATCTATCTCCCCTACTCCACCGCCGCCCGGCTGAGCTTCACCGGCACCATCTCCAGCTACGTCATCACCGTGCAGGATACGGACCAGATCTCCCAGGCCAAGGCCCTGGTGGAGCAGGAGCTGTACAGTGTCTTTTCCGACGAGGGCGCCTACACGGTCACCAGCATGGCCGAGCTGGTGGATGAGATGAACTCCATGGTGAACATGATCATCTACATCCTGGCGGGCATCGCCGCCATTTCCCTGGTGGTGGGCGGCATCGGCATCATGAACATCATGCTGGTGTCCGTCACGGAGCGCACCCGGGAGATCGGCATCCGCAAGGCCCTGGGCGCCCGGGAGAGCGCCATTATGCGCCAGTTCGTCATCGAGGCGGCCACCACCTCCTCCCTGGGCGGCGTCTTAGGCATCGTGCTGGGCTACATCCTCTCCGCCGTGGCCACCACCGTCATCGCCGCGGTGCTGCCGGATACGCCCATCACCGTCACGCCCACGCTGCTGGCGGTGGTCGTGGCCTTCGGCGTGTCCACCGGCATCGGCGTGGTGTTCGGGTATCTGCCTGCCAAGAAGGCGGCGGTGCTCAACCCCATCGACGCCCTGCGCTACGACTGAGGCACAAAAAAAGACGTCCCGGATGTCCGGGACGTCTTTTTTACGCCTGCTCTGCCGCACGGCGCAGCAGGGCGATCTCGGCGGTGTAGCCGGGGATGTCGTTGGGGGTCTCCAGGCAGAAGGGCAGATCCTGCAGGGCGGAATGGCGCACCACGCGCACCAGGGCGTCCAGGCCGATGCAGCCCGCGCCGATGCAAGCGTGGCGGTCTTTGTGGCTTCCCAGGCCGTTGCAGCTGTCGTTGAGGTGGATGGCGCGGAGGCGGCGAAGGCCGATATGGCGGTCAAACTCCGTCAAAACCCCGTCCAGGTCGCCGGCGATGTCGTAGCCCGCGTCCCAGACATGGCAGGTGTCCAGGCACACGCCCACCTGGTCTGCAAGCTCCACCCGGTCCAGAATTTCCCGCAGCTCCTCGAACCGGCCGCCCACCTCGCTGCCCTTGCCCGCCATGGTCTCCAGCAGTACGGTGGTGGACTGGCCGGGGCGCAAAATGGCATTCAGGCCCTGGGCGATGAGGGCGATGCCCGCCTCGATGCCCTGGCCCACATGGCTGCCGGGGTGGAAGTTATAATACTGGCCGGGCAGATGCTCCAGCCGGGCGAGGTCGTCGGCCATGGTGTCCCGGGCAAAAGTCCGGTTTTCCTCCGCGGCACCGCAGAGGTTCAGCGTATAGGGCGCGTGGGCCACCAGGGGGGTAAAATTGTTTTCCCGCAGCAGCGTCCGCAGGGCCTGGATGTCCTCCAGGTCCAGGGCCTTGGCCCGGCTTCCCCGGGGATTGCGGGTGAAAAACTGAAAGGTGTCCGCTCCCATGTCCAGGGCCTGCCGGCCCATGGCGGCAAAGCCCTTGGACGAGGAGAGGTGACAGCCGATGTGCAGCATGAGGGGTCCTCCTTGTACATGGTGCGGCGCTGTGCGGCGCCTGCCCCTTATTGTACCGGATGCTGGGCATCGGCGCAAGCGTCGCCGGCATTTTCCTCCTGGGAAAGATACAGCTCCTCCGCCTGCTGCTGGGCGGCCATCAGGTCGGCGCGCAGCCGCGCCAGGGTTTCCTCCGTTTCGCTCAGTGCGTTGAACAGCAACACATATCCCTTAAAAAGTTCCTGCATACTGTGGTCATCCTTTCTGAGTTGTCACAAGATATTGGATTTGACAGGACTATCATACACAAAGGGGCAGCGGAATTTTGCCGGAATCTGTCGAGGCGGTCGGGAAATTGCCGCATGGGGGCGCAGGGGCGGAGAACGGGACGGAAAGGGCGGTTTTTCTGCTCTTTCCGTCGCCTTTGGGGGCACTTTGGTAAATTTTAAAAAACTGTGAAGAATGGCAAAATTTCAGGGAGCGGGGTTGAAAAAACCGTTGTCCGAGTGCTATACTGACCGGGCAGAGCGGCGCTGCCGCCTACATGAATTGACTGAAAAGGAGGAAAGGTAAGTGGATACCGGCAGTCGAAGTTTCAAAACAGCCAGCGACGTTCCCTTGCGGCGTCCCCTTGCCTTGTTCCGGGCAGTCTGAAAAGCCGCATCCATGGGAGTGTTGCCGCACAGGCCCGTCCCCGTTCAGGGGGTGGTGTCGGTGCGGCTTTGTGCGTCTGCTTTGAAACTTCCCAATGAAAAAAAGGGAGGTTTAAAGCCATGGAGAAGAAGATTTGGGCCCTGTGCCGCCAGCTGCTGGAAGAGAAGAAGTTCCGGGAGCTGCGGGAGCTTTTGTGCGAAGAAAACGAAGTGGATCTGGCGGAGCTTTTGGAGACGCTGCCTGTGGAGCAGGCGGTGCTGGCGTTCCGGGCGCTGCCTAAGGAGCTGGCGGCGGAGGTGTTCTCCCTGCTGCCGCCGGAGTTTTGCCGCTCCATCGTGGACGCGGCCAGCGACCGGGAGCTGGGCGAGATCGTGGAGGAGCTGTCCGTGGATGACGCGGTGGACATCCTGGAGGAGCTGCCCGCCGGCGTTGCAAGCCGTATGCTCCGCCAGGCCACGCCTGAGACCCGCAAGCTTTTGAATCAGTTTTTGCGCTACCCGGAGGGCAGCGTGGGCAGCATCATGACCGCCGAGCTGGTGAAGCTCAAGCGGACGGATACCGCCGCCGATGCCATTGAGCGCATCCGCCGGGTGGGAGAGGACTGCGAGTCCATCTACACCTGCTATGTGACGGACGAGGGGCGGATGCTCCAGGGGGTGGTGACGCTGCGCCAGCTGCTGCTGGCGGCGGACGGCACCACGGTGGAGTCGATCATGGAGCCGGACGTGATCGCCGCCCGCACCACCGACGACCGGGAGCAGGCGGTGGAGACCATGATGCGCTATGACTTTCTGGCCCTGCCCGTGACGGACGCGGAGGGACGTCTGGTGGGCGTGGTCACCGTGGACGACGTGATGGACGTCATGGAAGAGGAGGCCACCGAGGACTTTGAGAAGATGGCCGCCATGGCCCCCTCGGAAAAGCCGTATCTCAAGACCGGGGTCTTCACCCTGGCCCGCCACCGGATCTTGTGGCTCTTGGTGCTGATGATCTCCGGCATGATCACCGGCGGCATTCTGGGCCGGTATGAAGAGGCCTTTGCGGCGCTTCCCCTGCTGGTGACGTTCATCCCCATGCTGACGGATACCGGCGGAAACGCCGGCAGCCAGTCCAGCACCCTGGTCATCCGCGGCATGGCCGTGGGCGATATCGAGCTGCGGGACTTCCCCCGGGTGTTGTGGAAGGAGCTGCGGGTGAGCGTGCTGGTGGGCGCGGTGCTTGCGGCGGTGAATTTTGTGCGGCTGGTGATCCAGTACCCCGGCAATCAGCTCATTTGTCTGACGGTGACGCTGGCCCTGTTTGCCACGGTGGTCATCGCCAAAACCGTGGGCGGCGTGCTGCCTATGGCGGCCAAGCTCATCCGGGCGGACCCCGCCATTATGGCCGCGCCGCTGATCACCACCATCGTGGACGCGCTGTCCCTCATGATCTATTTTGCCATCGCCAAGCAGCTGCTGCCCATCTGAGTTTTTCTGGAAAGAACAAAAATTCCCCGTTGACAAACGAAAAAAGCTGTGGTAACATCACACTCAACAAAACGCAAGGACGCAGAGTAGTAAGCGGGAAGGCCCATGCAGAGAAGTGTCGGTTGGTGCGAGACACGATGGCCGCCGAACCGCTGAACTGGCTGCAGAGCGGCCGGGCCGAAGGTGAGTAGGCGCGGACGGGTGCACCCGTTACAGTGCAGGGATATGATGGTATCCCGCAGAGTGATCCTCGTTCGAGGATAAAGAAGAGTGGTACCGCGGAAGCGTTTTTGAACCTTTCGTCTCTTCTGCCCTGACAGGCAGGAGCGACGAAAGGTTTTTTTGTTGGCTCCCTGCCCCATCAAACCAGTTTTGGGAGGAACCGAACATGAAAGAAAAACGCATCGCAAAGACCCCCTTCATCATCGCCTTCTCCGTGGGCTCCGTGCTGTTTTCCGCCCACGCCGGCGGCGGCTTCGCCACCGGCAACCAGGCCAACACCTACTATGTGGGCCTTGGCTGGGCCGGCATCGTCTCCGCCGTGATCGCTATGCTGCTGTTGACGCTGACCATGCGCCAGGCCATGGTGATGTACAACTCCCGGGGGATGACCAGCTACAAGCAGCTTTTCGAGACCCTCTATCACCCCTTCGACAAGATCGAGTGGCTCTTTGAAGTGTTCTTCTACATCATGGTGCTCATGGCGGTGGCCGCGGCCATCTCCGGCGCCGCCTCCGCCCTCCAGGGCTACTTCGGCATGAACTACTACCTGGGCATCGTGGCCGTGGGCGCCGTGGTGCTGGTGCTGACCATCTTCGGCGCGGGCATCGTCCGGGCGGCCTCCACCTACATGGGCATCGCCATTTTGATCACCGCTATCACCATCTACACCGTGGGTATCTTCAAAAGCGACAGCGCCATCACCACCGTGCTGGCCGCCGACTTTACGGAGCGCGGCTTTGCTGGCATCCCCGCAGCCATCGTCAACGCCTTCACCTACGCCGGCTTCCAGTGCGTGACGCTGCCCACCATGATCGCCTGCGGCACCCCGCTGAAAAACCGCAAGGGCTGCGGCAAGGCCATGTGGATCTCCTTCGCCATGAACACCGTGGCACTGGTCCTCTCCATCTTCATGCTCCTGAGCTGGGAGAGCGTTTACACCGCCGTGGAGGGCGGCACCACCATCCCCACCCTCACCGCCTGCAACGCCATGGGCATCGGCTGGCTCACCACCGTGTACGGCATCTGCCTGCTTTTGTGCCTCATCTCCACCGGCGTGACCACCATCTTCGGCTTCGTGGCCCGGTTTGAAAAGCTCCCCATGTTCCGCGCCATCCCCTCCGCCCCCGTCCGCAGCGCCATCGTCTCCGCGTTCATCATCGTGGTTTCCATGACCATCTCCCTGGCGGGCCTTTCCAACATCATCAAGTACGGCTACGGCTACTGCGGCTATCTCGGCATCGCCGTGGTGGTGATCCCCTTCCTGACCGTGGGCGTGTATAAAAACCGCGCTTACATCCGTGCCCACGGGGAGGCCTTCCCCGAGCGGCAGGAGGAGAACGCCCCCGCTGCCAAGCCCGTTGCCACCACCCGCCCCGCCGCCCAGTGCGACTGAGCACCTGTCAAAAAAAGGAGTATCACCATCATGGAAAAAACACTGTTTCCCGGATATACCATCGGCCCGGACGCCTATGACGACATTGCCGCCGTCTGCCCCGCCTACGGAAAGACCGCTGCCGTCATCGGCGGCAAGCGGGCCCTGGCGGCGGCCGGAGACGCCATCATCCAGGCGGCCAAAAATGCCGGCATGGAGATCATCGGCCCCATCTGGTACGGCGGCGAGGCCTCCCGGGAGAATATGGAGATGCTGCGGCCCCAGATCGAGAAAGCGGATATGATCTTCGCCGTGGGCGGCGGCAAGGCCATCGACACCTGCAAGGTGCTCTCTCAGGAGACCCATCGCCCCTTCTTCACCTTCCCCACCATCGCCTCCACCTGCGCCTCCTGCACCAGTCTTGGCATCGTGTACCACCCGGATGGGAGCCTGCGGGAGTACTCCTTCTCCAAGATCCCGCCCAACCACATTTTCATCAACACACAGGTCATCGCCGACGCGCCGGACATCTACCTCTGGGCCGGCATGGGTGACACCATGGCCAAGCACTATGAGTGCACTATTTCCTCCCGGGGCCATGTGCCCGCCCACTCCGACGCCATGGGCATCGCCCTGAGCTCCATGTGTGCCGTGCCCATCATCCGCTGGGGCCGCCAGGCCCTGGAAGACTGCCGGGCCCACACCGTTACCAGGGAGCTGACCGAGGTGATCCTGGGCATCATCATTTCCACCGGCCTTGTGTCCAACTTCGTCCAGGTGGACTACACCACGGGTCTTGCCCACGCGGTCTACAACGGCTTTACGGTGCTGCCCTCCACGGAGGCGCATCATCACCTCCACGGCGAGGTGGTCTCCTACGGCATTTTGGTGATGCTGACAGTGGATCGGCAGTTTGAAGAGCGCGACAAGCTCTACGACTTCAGCCGCTCCATCGGATTGCCCACCTGCCTTGCTGACGTCCACGCCACGCCGGAGGATCTGGCGGCGGTCACCGCCAAGGCGCTGGCCGGCATCGACGTGCGGGTGTTCCCCTACACCGTCACGGCGGAGATGATCGTCCAGGGCATCATGGACCTGGAGGAATATCACAAGGCCCGCAGCGCACAGTAAGACGAAAAAGATCCCCGGAGCAGCTGCTCCGGGGATCTTTTTTCCATATTACTGCTCCTCCCGCACGAACATGACCACAAAGGCCGCCGTCAGCAGCGCGCAGGAGATCCAGATGGTGCCAAGGCCCAAATAGGGCAGCAGGGCCCCGCCGGCGCCCGCGCCCACGCCGAACAGGGCGATGACGCCGAAGTACCGGCCGGCCTTTTTCCGGGCCTGGGGAGCGCCGCTGCTCCAGTAGGCGCAAAGGGATTCCGTGCCGCTGCGCAGGTTCCCGATGCACATGGTGCTGGCAAAGGCGTAGCCGTCCACCTTGCGGAAGGCCTGCACCTGCATGGCGCAGGAGAAGGAGACCACGGAGTTTGCCAACAGGTTCCAGGACTGGGGGAAGAAGCCCACCGCCGCCAGCAGCACGATCTCTCCCAGCAGCACCAGCTGCCGCCAGTGGAACCGCTCCATCTTTTTATAGCGCAGGTGCATGAGCTCCGCTGCCAGCACTCCCAGGAAAAAGGCGCTCAGGGGCACCAGATACCGGATGGCCTGGGTCCAGGCTCCTTCAAACAGCCGCACGCTCATGAGTACGATGTTGCCGGTCTGGGCGTTGGCGAACACCTCGCCCCGGGCAAGATACGTATAGGCGTCCTGCAAGCCGCCGGACAGGGACAAAAGGCTGGCGGTCAGAAAGGACTCCGACATCTGGCCGTGGTGTTTTCTCGAGGATAGGAAGCTTTTTCGCTCCATGGTCCCGCCTCCCGTTTACACAAAATCCATGTCAGTATACCCCCATTCCCGCCCGGGGACAAGGGGGACGGAAGAAAAAATCCCGTCCCGCCCCTGCCCTGCCGGGCCGGAGCGCCCCGCCGCTGCACGCCGTTGACAGGGCCGGGCGGATTTGATAAGGTGGAGCAAAGGAGGCGGTATCCATGAAGCTCAGACCATGTGCCTGTATCGATACCTTATATACAGAACTTCCGTTTTTGGAGCGGATCGCCGCGGCAGGGAGGGACGGCTTTGCCGCAGTGGAATTCTGGCATTGGCAGGACCGGGACATGGCGGCGGTGCGCCGTACGGCGGAGGCGGCGGGCGTTCGGGTGACCGGGTTCAACGGCGACGGGCCGTTTTCCCTCATCGACCCCCGCCAGCGGGCGGACTACCTTCGCTATCTGGCCCGCTCCATGGACGCGGCCCAGGCCGCCGGGGCCGCTTCCCTCACCATCCACTCCAACGCCCTGGGCGAGGGCGGCGTGGTGACGGACCGGGGCGAGGGCCTTTCGGACACGGTGCGCCTTTGCGCCCTGTATGAGGGACTGAAGGCCTGCGCGGCCCTGGCGGAGGACCGGGGCATCACGCTGCACCTGGAGGCCCTCAATCCCATCACCGACCACCCGGGCAACTTCCTGGTGACCACGTCCATGGCAGCGGAGCTGACGGCCCTGGTGGGCTCTCCCCGGCTGAAAATTTTGTACGACATCTACCACATGCAGCTCAGCGAGGGCAACCTCATGGGCAACATCCGCGCCTGGCACGGCCAGATCGGACACGTCCACGCGGCGGACGCCCCGGGGCGCCACGAGCCCGGCACCGGGGAGATCGCCTTCGTCGCCGTACTGGACTGCCTGGAAACGGTGGGCTACGACGGCCTGGTGGGCTTTGAGCTGTTCCCGGAGCGCACCACGGCGGAGGCGGTGGCGGCCATCATGTCCCTTTGAATATGTGGAAAAAGAGCCGGTGATCTCAGATCACCGGCTCTTTTTTTCGTTTGCAGCCTCAGCCCTGGTCCACCAGCTCGATCGCCTGCTTGCCGGACATGTGGTCCACCGTCAGCTCCAGGATGCACAGCCGGTCCCAGGCCCGGTCGATGACCCGGTCTCGTCCGGCGGGGGTGTCCTCCGGGGCGTACTTCACCGAGAGGGCCTCGATGGCCCGGCGGATCTCGCCGTCGTCTTCCAGAATGCGCACCGTACCGAAGGCGATGACGCTTCGGTAATAGGAGGTGTACTCCTCCGGCACCACCTGGTCCTGGCCGATGACGCAGAAGGACGCCTTGGGGCTGCGGCGCACGGCGTCGATCTTGTGGCCGGCCTTGGCACAGTGGAAATAGAATTTGCCGCCGGTGTACACATAGCTCAGGGGCACGGCGTAGGGATAGCCGTCGGCTCCCTGGAGGGCCAGCACGCCGGACGTGCCGCCCAGCAAAATGGTCTCCATCTCCGCCGGGGACAGTGCCTGTTTGCTTCTGCGCATCTTTTGGAACATGAAAGGGCCTCCTTGTTGTATCTATGCCGAAAAACCGGCTGGTATGGGATGGATTTCAGCCGCTCAAACCGTGTGGTACAGCTCCCGCAGGGCGGGCTCCGCAGCGAAAAAGGCCTCCAGCAGCTTGGGGTTGAAGGCGCCGCACTCCCCGTCGCGGATCATCCGCAGGGACTCCTCGCAGGAGAAGGCGTCCTTGTACACCCGCTTGCTGGTCAGAGCGTCGTACACGTCCGCCAGGGACACCACTTGGGACCAGATGGAGATCTCGTCGCCCTTGAGGCCGTCGGGATAGCCCCGGCCGTCCCAGCGCTCGTGGTGGTGGCGGGCGATGTCGCAGGCGTAGCGGTAGGCGCCGCTCTCCTGCATCTGGGGGATCTTCTCCAGCAGGGCCGCCCCCTGGACCGTGTGGGTCTTCATGATCTCAAATTCCTCTTTGGTCAGCCGGCCGGGCTTGCCCAAAATGGCGTCGGGAATGGCGATCTTGCCCACGTCGTGCATGATGGCGGCCAGGGCGATGTTATCCACATCCGTCTGGGACAGACCCTGCCCCAGCTCCGTGTGGGTGAGCAGATAGTGGGTGATATCGTGGATGCGGCGCACGTGCTGGCCGGACTCGCCGTTGCGGAACTCGATGGCGGCGGACAGCGCCTCCACCATGCCCTGGTTGAGCCGGACGATCTGGGCGGCCCGCTCCAAAAGCTCCGCCTGCTGGCGGTCCACCACGCCGCTGAGCCGGGCACGGGCCTGGTACAGCTCCACCACGGACTGCACCCGCCGCAGCACCATATAGGGGATCACCGGCTTGCCGATCACGTCCATGACGCCCAGCTCATAGGCCTCCTTCATCACGCTGCCGCTGGCCTCTGCGGTGATGAGGAACACGGGCACGTGCTCCGTCACATTGCCGGCTCTCAGCGCACGCAGCACCTCGATGCCGTCCATCTCCGGCATCATCACATCCAGCAAGATGGCGCAAAGCCGCTCCGGGTGGGAGAGGATCTTCTCTAGGCCCTCCCGGCCGTTTTCCGCCTCCTCGATGGTGTAATACGGGGAGAAAATATTTTCCAGAATGCCCCGGTTGATGGCGTCGTCGTCGACGATCAGCAGCGTATGGGCAGACAGCACGGAAGTGTGCTGAAATTCTTCATTGGTCATGGGAGACTCCTTTGTCTGACAAATAAAAAAACGGAAGGGGAATTTCCACGTTTCTTCTTATTATAGAACAAATCCGCGCACTTGGCAACGTTCTTTCCCTGGATCTGGAAGCTCCCGCCACCAGTTTATGCGCTTCGGGGAGGTTATGGTGCCGGTCCAAAAAAATGTGAAAACTTTTCCCCGGTTTCATCCGTCATATGGATAAGAGCCCGGATGGCCGGGCCAAACATCCAGGAGGTTTTACCGAATGAAAAAGCGGATATGGATTTTGACGCTGGCGCTGGCCCTCATGCTGACCGGCTGCGGGCAAAAGCAGGCCGCGCCGTCCGAGGAAGCGCCCCAGCAGGGACAGGAGGAGCCGGTGCAGGAGGACGGCCAGCAGGCCCCGGATGCCCAGGCGGTCTATGAGGACGCCCAGATTTCCGACCAGATCCACTACCCCCAGCTGACCCAGTTCCAGGGAGAGCTGCTGCTGGATTATGTCAATCAGTCCCTGGCACGTCCGGCCAAGGAGCTGGAGGGCACAGCGGCGTCTTTGGAGTACACGGTGACCCGCTGTGACGAGACGTGGGTCAGCGTGCTGTACACCAAGACGGAGACGGCGGCGGACGGCACGCAGACCAAGACCTGGATCGCCGTGAATCTGGACGGCGCCACCGCCACGGAGGTGACCATGGACAACGCCTTTGCCGATCCGGACGCCGTGCTGGCGCTGTTGGAGACGGCGCCGGAGGGCGCCCAGGTATCCTTCTATCTGGATACGGACGGCGCGGTGTTCTTCTTCCGACCGGAGGGCCAGGCGGACTATGTGACCCAGACCGTGTCCTATGAGGATCTGAATGGGCTTTGGAACCAGGAGATCGGCCAGCGGCCTGCCAGCTGAAACCAGATAAAAACCGCCGCCGGGCATTGCCCGGCGGCGGTTTTTCCCATTTTCCCCGGAAAACACGATCCCGGGGGCGTTTTTTCCCAAAGAGGCTCAGGCCTCCTGATACAGCTCCAGAATGGCGCCGTCCTTCCACACGAAAGCCAGCCGGTCGCCCTTTTCGTTGGCAGCCATGGGGCCGCAGATGACGCTGTCCGCGTCGGCCACGTATTTTTCCAGGTCATCCACCTTATAGGCCACATGGGGGGTGCGGTGGATCTCCTCCGGGAAGGGGGTGCCCTCCTCGAACTTCAGGTACTCGATCTTGTAGTCGTAGTCGTCCACATTGCTCACCCAGAACTTGGCCCCCTCGTTGTAGGTCATGTTGGGCTTGCGGTTGGTGACGGGGATGCCGATGTGCATGTATTCAGCAGACATAGGGATTCCTCCTTGATGAAAGTTGGCTCACAGCTCGCCGTGCTTGACGGCCTCGTATACTTCCAGGGCCTGCTGGGGGTTGTAGCCCTCGTGGACCACCTTGCCGATGGCCTGGGCCATGCCGGCGGGGCAGTCGGACTGGAA
>CABQCB010000035.1 GCA_902462475.1 uncultured Oscillibacter sp.
CCGTCCTCGTTCTTGGGGACGTTGGCAAGATCCAGCGTGGTCACCTGGAACATCTCACCGGCACCCTCGCAGTCGCTGGCGGTGATGATGGGGGTGTGCACATAGACGAATCCGTTTTCCTGGAAGAAGCGATGGATGGCGTAGGCCGCCGTGCTCCGCACCCGGAAGGCGGCGGAAAACAGGTTCGTCCGGGGACGCAGATGCTGGATAGTCCGCAAAAACTCCACGCTGTGCCGCTTTTTCTGCAGAGGATAGTCGGGAGCGGACACGCCCTCTACCTCAATGCGCTGGGCCTTCAGCTCCAGAGGCTGCTTGGCCTCCGGCGTCAGCACAATAGTGCCGGTGACGATCAGGGCGGCGCCTACGTTCTGGCCGGCGATCTCCTTATAATTTTCCAGCGTACCGGCTTCCATAACAACCTGGAGATTGCGGAAGCAGGAGCCGTCGTTCAGCTCCACAAAGCCGAAATTCTTCATGTCCCGGATGGTGCGGGCCCAGCCGCCCACCGTTACCGTCTGGCCGGACAGCGTCTGGCTGTCGGCATAGATCGCCGCGATTTTCGTAAAGCTCATGATGATTCACCCGTTTTCTTGTTTTTCGTGGGACTGTGCGCACAATAATGTGGTATTGTACCGCATTTTCCACTGTTTTACAAGGGGGTGGGGCGTTTTTTCAGGAAATCATCTCCGCACCCACGGTATAGCTGTCCCAGTGCCCATCTCCGTTGGAGACGGCCGTGCAGTCGGAGAAAAAGTAGGCTCCCAGGCTGGAGCGCCACTTCTGGGCGTCAAAGGCCACGGCGTCGTAGCCGGGTACCGTCTCACCGGGGCCAAGGCTCGGCATGCTGAATACCACCGGCTCGTCGGATTCCTCGATGGTAAAGAGGCATCCGTCCTCCCACTGGTAAAACTGGGCGTCGCCGCCTCCCTTCAGCGCCTCGCCGGTGATGTAGCCCTGCTCCACCAGCTCGTCCCAGGTGCCCTCCACTGCCGTGACGCCGTGGGATACGCCGAACGCATAGGCCACAGCGGACCGCTCCGTATAGCTGAGGCTGGTGCCCGACAGATCCACGCCCACCACTGCAAGGTCACTGTTGAGTCCCGCATCCACTTCCCACAGGTCCTCCAGCACCCGCAGATACAGCGCGCCGAGGTCGTTGAACTCCTCCGTGGAAAACGCCAGGGCGGTAACGCCGGAAAAACCCAGGGGCCAGGATTCCTGGATGCCGCCCGTATAGGTCACCTGCACCGTCGTGCCCACCAGGGTACCTGCCGGCAAAGTCCCATACGCCCCCGGTGCGGAGAGATCAAAGTCCTTTCCGTCCAGCGTCATATCCTGCTGCTCCAGAGACAGGGCAAACATTCCGGTGGACCCCATCTCCGCCAGCAGCAGCGTACCGTCCTCTTCGGAGACGACCCGGCAGAGAGTCGTACTTTCCTCCTGCTCCTCAGCAGATGCTCCGGCAGGCTCTCCCCCACCGCCGGCCGCGCAGGACGCCAGCAGGCAAAGGCACAGGTAGACAGAAATAAACACAAAAAACCACGCTCGTTTCATGGAAAACGCCTCCTCTCTGGTTCGGTAGACGATAAACCGGGCCAGTTGGTTCCATTTCCTGGCTGCCATATGGGATTTTCCGAAAATTTTTTGGTTGACAAATGAAAAGCCCTGTGTAAAATAAGCATTAGATTATTTTATAAATTTTTGCTTATTCAGGAGGTGCACCCATGACCCAGAGAGAGCGGCAGCTTTTGCGCTGGATCGAGGAAAATCCCATGATCTCCCAGCAGGAGCTGGCGGACAAGGCAGGCATCACCCGCTCCTCCGTGGCAGTGCACATTTCCAACCTGATGAAAAAGGGCTACATCGCCGGCAAGGGCTATATCGTCCGTACCGCTCCCTATGTGACGGTGGTTGGCGGTGTGAACATGGACATCGGCGGCACCTCCGCCGGCGCGCTGGTGGCGCAGGATTCCAATCCCGGCGCCGTGCGCATGAGCCTGGGCGGCGTGGGGCGGAACATCGCCCACAATATGAGCCTGCTGGGGCTGGACGTTCGGCTTCTGACCGTGTTCGGAGATGATCTCAACGCCCAGAAGATCGCGGCCAGCTGCACCGAACTGGGCATCGATGCCTCCCATTCGCCCGTCATTCCCGGCGGGCGCACCTCCACCTATCTCTTCATCAACGATGAGCACGGAGACATGGCCCTGGCCGTCAGCGATATGGACATTTACCGCCACCTGACGCCTCAGGTCCTCTCCGGACGGCAGAAGCTGCTGGCAGCCAGTCAGGTGATCGTGCTGGATACCAACATCCCCGAGGAGAGCATCCGGTATCTGGCCCAAACCGTGTCCGTCCCCATTTTCGCCGACCCGGTCTCCACCGCCAAGGCCGGAAAGCTTCGCAGCGTGCTGGGGCGGCTCCACACCCTCAAGCCCAACCGCCTGGAGGCAGAGCTTCTCTCCGGCGTATCCATCTCCGACGAGACGAGCCTCCACCGGGCGGCGGACGCCCTGCTGGAAACCGGCTTGCAGCGGGTCTTTATCTCCCTGGGGGCGGACGGCGTTCTAGCCGCGGACCACACGGCGCACCATCTTTTGCCGGTGCTGCCGGCGCAGATGACCAACACCACCGGCTGCGGCGACGCCTTCATGGCCGCCATCACCTGGGCCTATCTCCGGGGCCTCTCCCTGGAGGATACCGCCCGGGCGGGACTTGCCGCCTCCGCCATCGCCATGGAGGGGGAGGAGACCATCAACCCAGCACTGTCGGAGGACGCGCTCCTGGCACGCGCCCAATAAATAAGCCAATATACAAATTATTTTTATCAATATATTCTGCTTTATGGAGGAATCAACTATGCTGAACCGTTATTTGGACATTGCCCCTGAAGTGCAGCAGGCCCTGGCCGAGGGCCGTCCCGTGGTGGCTCTGGAGTCCACCATCATCTCCCACGGCATGCCCTATCCCCAGAACGTGGAGACGGCGCTGAACGTGGAAAAGATCATCCGGGACAACGGCGCCGTGCCCGCCACCATCGCCGTGCTGGGCGGCCGCCTGAAGGCCGGCCTCAGCCCCGAGGAGATCGACTATCTGGGCCGCACCGGCACCGCCGTGGCCAAGGCCAGCCGCCGGGATCTGCCTGTGCTGGTGGCCCAGGGCCGGGACGGCGCCACCACCGTCACCACCACCATGATCATCGCCCACATGGCCGGCATCTCCGTGTTCGCCACCGGCGGCATCGGCGGCGTGCACCGGGGCGCCCAGACCACCATGGACATCTCCGCCGACCTGGAGGAGCTGGCCCACACCCCCGTCATGGTCATCTGCGCCGGCGCCAAGTCCATTCTGGACCTGGGATTGACGCTGGAGTATCTGGAGACCCACGGCGTGCCTGTCATCGGCGACGGCACCGAGGAGCTGCCCGCCTTCTACACCCGCAAGTCCGGCTTCAAGGTGGACTACCGGCTGGATACGCCGGAGGAGCTGGCCAAGGCCTTCTATGTCAAGCAGGACATGGGCCTGGGCGGCGGCATGCTGGTGACCAACCCCATCCCCGAGGAGTTCTCCATGGACGCCGATGTCATCAACAAGGCCATCGACGAGGCCGTGGCCGAGGCCAACGCCCTGGGCATCCACGGCAAGGAGACCACTCCTTTCCTGCTGGCCAAGATCAAGGACCTCACCGGCGGCGACTCCCTGGCCAGCAACATCCAGCTGGTGTACAACAATGCCCGCCTGGCGGCCCGCACCGCCGCATCCCTCAGCGCCCTTGCGAACAAGTAAGCTTTCTGTTATACTGGACTGGCCGGGATGACCGGCCAGTTCTTTTTGCAGGAGGCCCCCATGGAAAACTTCCAGTATGCGCCCCAGGCGCAAAACGACATTCTCTTTGCGGTGATCGGCTCTCCCTGGGGGTGGCTGGCGGCGTGGCTGATCGTCATCAACGTGGCCTCGTTCTGCGCCTTCGGCATCGACAAATGGAAAGCCAAGCACCCGGGCCGGCGGCGCATTCCGGAGCGGAACCTGATGCTCAGCGCCCTGGCAGGCGGCAGCATAGGCGCCCTTTTGGGCATGAAGGTATTTCACCACAAAACGCTTCACAAGCTCTTTTCCGTGGGCGTGCCGGTGATCCTGGCCGTACAGCTGGCACTGGCCGCCGGACTGTTCGTCTATTTCAGATTTCTTCGCTGAAAAAAACAGGACGCAGAAGCGTCCTGTTTTTTTGTGTATAATCGGCTGCCGGCGGCACATACTACCTGCGGCGAAAGCCAAAATCATCTTGCAGGAGGATGTTTCTATGAACAAGGATTGCAAGCCTAACCAGAGCATCAAGTGCTCCGTGAGCAACTGCGCCTACCACTGCCAGGACGCCCAGTACTGCGGCCTGCCCACCATTCAGATCGGCACTCACGAGGCCAACCCCACCCAGGCCGAGTGCACCGACTGCCAGAGCTTCCGCATGAAATAACCGCCTCCGGGGGGAGTGCGCTCCCCCCGGCCCTCTCTACATACTAACATGAGAGGAGGCGCTTGCATGGGCAGCAGGTGGCTCACCCGTCTGGCAGGCGCCGCCGCGGGTGCCGCAAACGGTGCGTTTGGCGGAGGCGGCGGCATGGTGCTTGTGCCGGTGCTCAGCCGCTGGAGCGGCCTGCCCCAGCGCCGTCTGTACGCCACCTGTGTGGCGGTGATCTTTCCGGTGTGCGCCGTGTCCGCCATGGTCTATCTTGCCCGGGGCGGGATTTCTTGGGAGACGGCGCTTCCCTATCTGGCCGGGGGGCTGGCAGGAGGCTTTGTGGGCGGAAAGCTCTACGGAAAGATCCGCGTTCAATATCTGCGCTGGATGTTCGCCGCCTTTTTGCTCTATGCCGCAGGGAGGTATCTGCTGTGACGGATTGGCTCCTTCCCTTTTTATGCGCTTTCGGGGCAGGTGTCCTCTCCGCCTGGGGCGTAGGCGGCGGGACGCTGCTGCTTCTCATGATGACGCTGCTGCTGGGCGTGGACCAGCGGACGGCCCAGGGGGTGAACCTCCTTTTCTTTTTGCCCACCGCCGCCTCCGCCCTGCTGTGCCACTGGCGAGGCGGGCAGCTGGATCTTCCCACCGTAAAGACAGCGGTGCCCTGGGCCGTGGCAGCGGCGGCGCTGGGTGCCTGGGCGGCCACGGCCGTGGATGTGGAAGTCCTGCGCCGCCCCTTCGGCGTGTATCTGCTCTTTTCCGCCGTCATGCTGCTGTGGCCGAAAAAGAAAAACAGGGAGTGAAGCATCACTCCCTGTTTTTTTATTGTGTTTCAGATGTGGCCGCCTCGTTGAGCACCAGCGTCACATCCAGGAGCGTTCCATCCCGCCAGATGGTCATAGGCATCTCGTCTCCCACATGGTACTGGCGCCGCGCCCGCAGCAGATCCGCACTGGAGGAGACGTCGATGCCGCCGGCGGAGACCACATAGTCCCCCTCCTCCACGCCGGCCAGATCGGCCGCGGAGTCCGGTGTCACGCTCTGCACCTCCACGCCCCAAAGGTCCTCGCCCAGCCGGGTGCCCAGCGAGAGCACCGTAATGCCCAGCACCGGCTCCGGCAGGATCTCGCCGCAGGTCAAAAGATCGTTGACCAGGCGCTTGATGGTGGCGGAGGGGATGGCAAAGCCGAGTCCCTCCACGTTGGAGTACGACGAGCTCATTTTCACGGTGTTGATGCCCACCACCTGTCCGTAGACATTGATGAGCGGGCCGCCGGAGTTGCCCGAATTGAGGGCGGCGTTGGTCTGGATCAGGTTCATGGTCCGCCCGTCCACCCACACGTCCCGGTTGATGGCAGAGACGATGCCGTCGGTCAGCGTGCCCCGCAGCTCGTAGCCCAAGGGGTTGCCGATGGCATATACCGTGTCGCCCACGGTCAAAAGCTCGGAATCTCCAAACTCCGCCGCCGGAAGCCCCGTCTGGTCTACCTTCAAAACAGCCAGGTCGCTTTCGGCATCCCCGGCCACATACCAGGCCTCATAGGCGTGGTCATTATAGAGATAGACCGTACAGGCGCTGCCGCCCTCCAGCACGTGGTAGTTGGTGAGGATATAGCCGTCGGCGCTGAAGATCACGCCGGTGCCCACGGAGGCCTCCTGCTCCCCCAGCTGGGCCATGACCGTCACCACCGACGGATTCACCTGCCGGTAGATCTCCTGGGCGGTCAGGGCCTCGCCGTGCTCCGTCTCCACTTCCAGCACCGCGCCTTCTCCATAGGGATAGCCGGGAATGGAGATCTCCTGGGGCGCCTGGTCCGTCTCCTCTTCAAAATAATACTGGAACTTATCCTGCCGCTCCTCCTGTCCGGGCCACAGGACCGCCACCGCGGTCAGCACGGCCACCAGGCCGCAGCAGCCCAGGAAGATCCACAGTCCCCGCCGGGAGCGGCGCCGCTGCTCCGGCGGAGGCGGGGGCATCATCCCCGGGGGCAGCGGCCGGGCATAGGCCTCCACCACTTCCCCCACGCAGCCCTGCCGGTAGATCTCCACCACTTCTTCCGGCTGGCTGCCGCTACACTTTTCAAAATCCATGTATCCCTCATTCCGTGGTCAGGGAGAAGGTGAAGGTGGTCACCCCATTCTCACTGGTCACATTGATCTTTTCGTGGTGCTGTTCCAAAATGGTCTTGACGATATAAAGCCCCAGCCCCACGCCGTCCTTATCCTCGCTGCGGGACTTGTCGCTTTTGTGGAACCGCTCAAAAAGAAGCGGCAGCTCCTCGGCGGAGATGGTGTCGCCCACGTTGCGCACCGTCACCCGTGCCTTTCCGTCCAGCGTGGTCACGCCCAGGTAGAGCGTGGAGCCCTCACGGGCGAACTTTGTGGCGTTTTCCAGCAGGTTGTAGATCACCTGGGTGATGAGGTCATTGTCTCCCAGCACCAAAATGGGCTCGTCGGGAATGTCCGCGTCCACATCCAGATGCCGGTCGGTGATCTTCTTCTCCATGGATATCAGCACCCGGCGCATGCTCTCGCACACGTCGAAGTGATTGCCCCCCTTGAGCGGGTCGATGGCCTGCAGCTGGCTCACGTCCAGCATCCGCCGCACCAGGCGGCTCAGGCGGCGGCTCTCGTCGGAGATGATCTGCAGGTACTGCCGCTCGTTCTCCGGGGCGATGGTGCCGTCCAGGATGCCGTCCGTATAGCCGGCGATGGTGGTCATGGGGGTTTTCAGCTCGTGGGAGATGTTGGCGATGAACTCCCGGCGCTGCCGCTCCGTCTGCTGGAGAGAGTCGGCCATGGCGTTGAAGGAGGCGGCCAGCTCGCCGATCTCATCCTTTCGGCCATAGTCGTACATGCGGATGTCAAAGTCGCCCTCGGCATAGCGGCGGGTGGCCTGCACCATCTCCCGGATGGGCTGCACCTGCCGCATGGTGGTGACGGAGGAGGCCATGAAGGAGATCATCAGCACCACAAAGGCCGTCATGAAGAACAAGCCGATGAAGCCCTGCCACATGGAGTCCAGCGAGTCCGTGGAGGACACGCCGTACACCACGCCCACGATCTCCTGGGTATCCGGATTCACTGCCGGAACACCCACCACGAACCGGTTGGAGTCATACAGTCCGTCCAGGTCATCCCGCCGGGAGGTGGAGCCATCCTCCACGATCTCCCGGGTCATGCTCTCCGGCATGGTGACCACCCGGCCCTCCAGGCTCTTGTCCGTGGTCAGCAGCACGTGCCCTTCCTTGTCGCAGATCATGAAGTGCACATCCGAAACGGTGGCGGCAAAGGAGGCCAGCTGCCGGAAATCCGGGTCGCTTTGCAGCACCTCCATGTCCAGATACCGTCCGTTTTCCAGATAGCTGACGGACAGCTGGCCCATGACCCGGGCCTTGGTCAAAAGCTCTTCGCTCTTCTGGCTTTTGGCATAGTTATAACTCAGGGAAAAAAACGACGTGCCCAGCAAAAACAGCGTCAGCATCACCATGCCCACGGTGAGCGACAGCTGCCGCCAGTATAGCCCCTGGAATTGGCTGCGCAGTTTTTTCATGCCTTCGCGCCCTTTTCCGCCTGGCCGCCGCCCAGCAGTTCAAATTTATAGCCCACGCCCCAAACGGTCTTGAGGGCCCACTGGTCGGACACGTTTTCCACCTTTTCCCGCAGCCGCTTGATGTGCACGTCCACGGTCCGGCTGTCGCCGAAGTAGTCGAAGCCCCACACCTCGTCCAAAAGCTGGTTGCGGGTATAGACCCGGTTGGGCGTGGAGGCCAGATGGTACAAAAGCTCCAGCTCCTTGGGGGGCGTATCGATCTTCTTGCCGTCCACGATCAGCTCATAGGAGTCCAGATTGATGACCAGCTTGTCGAACACCAGCTTTTTCGATGTATCGTTGGGGATCTCCGTGCGCCGCAGCACCGCATTGATGCGGGCGATCAGCTCCTTCATTTCAAAGGGCTTGACGATGTAGTCGTCCGCGCCCATCTCCAGGCCCTGGATGCGGTCAAAGACCTCGCTTTTTGCCGTGAGCATGATGATGGGCACCTTGCTGGTTTCCCGGATCTTGGCGCACACGCTCCATCCATCCATGACCGGCAGCATGATGTCCAGCAGGATCAGGTCCGGTGCCTCCTTCTGGAACTCCTCAATGGCCCGCCCGCCGTCCGCGGCGGTGCGCACATCGAAGCCCTCTTTCAAAAGATACATCTGGATCAGATCCGAGATATTGCGGTCGTCCTCAACCACCAAAATGTTGCGGCCCATGGCGCTCCCTCCAATTCTTACGTTTCGATGTTTCCGTTATCCCATTCCGGCTTCGCCGTCATGGGACAACGCCATGTTTTCGATCGCCCCGGAAGGGGCAATCGAAAAACGGTTCAAATCAAATGATAACAGTCTCATTATAGTTATTATACCGCAGCCCGGGCGGGTATGTTGAATTTTCTGTAAATTCGCCGCCTTACGCCGCCGTCTCCGTCAAGGCGCGGCAGCGATCTCCGCTGTTTTCCGCCTGCTGGATCAGCGACTGCAGCCCCGCGGCGGTCACATTTCCGCCCAGCCATACGGAGGTGTCGTTCCGCCGGGTGTTCAGGCGCTGGTAGAGCGTCTGTGCCGCACCGGCTCCGGTCAGTCCATAGGAAGCGCGGTCCAGATCCGGCGCCAGACAGCAATAGCCCGCCTGCTCCAAGGTGCTCCGGCCGCCCTCATCCTTGCAATATACCATGCGGGTCTTGCCGCAGGTGGCCGCGTAAAGGGCCTCGTTGCCCCGCCGGACCTGCTCCAGCGGGTCCTCCCCATCGGCCAGAATCCCGATGGTCTGTCCCGTGGCCGCCATCCGCCGCAGCAGACCGCCCTCCTCGTTCAAAAACTCCTCCGTGCAGTAGAATGCAGCCCGGGCGCCCTGTGCGTCCAGCACGTCCAGCACCGCCTCCACCTGCGCCCCGTCAGACGCCTCCAGGCAAAGGTACACGCTCTTGCCGGGGAAGGACTCCTCCGTCTCCTCCGGCACAGTGGGGACCTCCTCGCTCTGGGTCTCCTTGCTTTTGACATACTGGTCATACCGCGCCCGCATCTGGGGCACCGCCGCGTCGGCGAACTGGGCCGCCGTCAGGTTATAGCTGCCCTGACGCAGCCAAACCAGCCATCCCCGGTCCTCCGAGGAGACAGCGCCGGAGCCGGTCACGCTGGTGACCGAGTAGCTCAGGTCAAAAAACTCCGCCACCAGGGCCGCCGGCACGAAGGCGATGCCGTTTCGCTCCACGGCGCCGGGGAAATAGGAGTTGCCGCTGGTATCCTGGGCGTAGGACTCTCCCAGGGGAAAGTGCAGCGATTTGCCTGCGGTGTACAGCACCAGCAGCTGCCGGCTCTGGTTGGGGATATAACCGATCTCCAGCTCCTTATATACATCCCCGGCGAAAATGGTGCTGGGGATGTAGAGGTATCCGTTTTCCCAGAAGGGCATGGTCTCGTCGCTGAGGGGGAGCACCGTGTCGTTCACCGCCAGAAAGTAGATGCTGCGTCCCGCGGCCGCGGACAGCGTGGACAACCCCAGCGCCATCAGGACCGCCAGCAGCACCAGCGCCGCCCTCCGTTTCATGGCTCCGCCCCCTTTCCCTTTTGCCTGTAAAATCAGGGTTATTTTATCACGATTCGGCGTCGTTTGTAAAGCTGCCGAGACCGCTCCACGCCTCCACGCTGACGCCGGTATAGTAGTGGGTCAGGATCTCCACATAGTCCGCCCCCTCCCGGGCCATGCGGTTGGCGCCGTACTGGCTCATGCCCACGCCGTGGCCAAAGCCCGTGACGAAGAACACCAGCTCCCCGTCCTGTACCTCCCAGGTAAAGCAGGCCGAGCGCAGTCCCAGCAGCGTGCGCATGGTGGTACCCTTGATGGTCACGCCGCCCACATCCACCGTCTCCACGCTGCCGGAGGAATCCGTGACGGCATTTTTCAGCCACCCGGACATGTCCCCCGTCAGATCCGCCTCCGGGTAGGAGGCGTGGATCTTCTCGCGAAACTCCTCCGGCGTGAAGGCCACGCGGCTATAATAATTGGGAATGCTGTCGTCGTCCTCGGGGGAATCCACCGGCTGCAGATAGGGCAGGTCGTTGACCCAAACCTCCCCTGCCGCGCGGGTCTGCCCGGCAGAGGAGGAGTGGAACACCGCCAGAATGGGCACGCCGCCGTAAAGGATGGTCTGCCCGTCCGTGCCGCGCACTGCCTCTTCGATCTTGGCCTCGTTTTCCTCCGCCTCGTCCCCCCAGTTCTCCATGGCCCGCTCCTGGCTGATATAGGCCTGGCAGCAGGTGGAGTCCGTGCAGATGTCCGCCGTGTCGCCGTGGTTGCCGCCGCTGAGGATCTTATAGGCCGTGTAGGTCCTGGCGGCCACCGCCTGGGCCTTGAGGGCCTCCAGCTCAAAGGAGGCAGGCATCTCCGCCCGCACCACGCCCACCAGGTAGTCGCCCAGCGTCATCTCCTCCACCGTGTCTCCGTTGAGCACCCGCAGCGTCACGGATGCATCCAGCTCTCCCGGCTGGAAGGGCTCCCGCTCCGTCTCATCCACCGGCACGTCCCCGGAAAACAGCTCCTCCCCATAGGGGACGATCACCGCCAGCGGCAGCGCAAAAAGCAGCACGGCCAGCACGGCGGACACCGCCACGCTCCGGCGCAATTGGGTTCCTCGCTTCATGGGCTTCCTCCTCTTTCGTTGCAATGCAGCACCTTGTCCATCCACTCTATGCGTCATGGCGGTGAAACATGTGCCCGCGCCGATGGACAAACGCGGCGGCGCGTGCTATACTGCTGATGGTTGATTTTGTTTTTGAATGAAAGGGTCTTCGGCAATGAAAAAATACCTGCTCTATCCCGCGGTGGCGCTGGCCGGCGGCGCAGCGGCCGTCTTGGTGCGCCTGGCACAAAACCGCACCGGCTTTGAGGCCTCCACGGGTCTGCCGGTCCCCGGCAATCTCTGGGCGCGGCTGCTGGTGGCCATTTTTGTGCTGCTGGGCGCTGTGTTCTTCCTGCTCTGGCGCCGGATCCCCCTGCGCGCGGACGACCCCTCCGCCACGTTCAGCCAGTCGTTTTCCTCCACCAGCGTGGGGCTTGTGAGCGTGGCAATGGCCGGTACCGTGCTGCTGGGTGTCGCCGGTGTGTGGGAGACGGTAGCGGGACTGGGCCTTTTTTCCGACGGGACTGCCGTCCCTGACCGGCTGCACATGGTCCTGGGCGTCATGAGCCTTCTCTCCGCCGCCGGCCTGTTTCCCGCTGTGGCGGG
>CABQCB010000036.1 GCA_902462475.1 uncultured Oscillibacter sp.
ATGGCGCCCATGGCGATGCCGATATCCGCCCGGCTGAGGACGGGGGCGTCGTTGATGCCGTCGCCCACGAAGGCCAGCTTGCCGCCTCCGGCCCGGCGGCCCAGCAGCTCCTCCACCTTAGCCACCTTGTCGCCGGGCAGGAGCCCCGCGTGGTATTCGTCCACGCCCAGCTGCTCCGCCGCGGCACGGGCGGCGGCCTCGGCGTCACCGGTGAGCATGACCACCCGCTTCACCCCGGCGGCCTTGAGCTGGGCGATGGCGCCGGCGGCCTCTTCCTTGGGAAGGTCGGAGATGACGATGGACCCGGCGTACACGCCTTCCACCGCCGCGTACACCACGGTGCCCGGGGCTTCCGCCTCCCGGGGCACCGGGATGCCTGCCTCCTCCAAAAGACGGCGGCTGCCCAGCAGCACGGTGCGGCCGTCCACCCGGGCCTCCAGGCCCAATCCCGCCTTTTCCCGGCAGTCGGAAAGGCGCGCCGGGTCAGCCGGCTTGCCCCAGGCCTGCCGCAGGGAGGCCGCGATGGGGTGGCTGGAGTCCTGCTCGCCCAGGGCGGCCGTCTCCAGCAGGGTCTCTTTCGTAAAGCCCGGCGCCGGGCGCACGTCCGTGACGGTAAAGACGCCCCGGGTGAGGGTGCCGGTCTTGTCGAAGACCACCGTCTCCGTCCGGGCCAGGGACTCCAAGTAGTTGCCGCCCTTGACCAGGATGCCCTGGCGGCTGGCGCCGCCGATGCCGCCGAAAAAGCTCAACGGCACGGAGATGACCAGCGCGCAGGGGCAGGAGACCACCAGGAAGATGAGCGCCCGGTGGAGCCAGTCCGTCCAGGCGGTGCCGGCGAGGAACGCGGGCAGGGATTCCGGGCCCAGCAGAGAGAGCGCCAGGGTGGGCAGCAGGAACAGCGCCGCCGCGAAGCCCACCACACAGGGGGTATAGTACCGGGCGAATCGGGTGATGAAGGCCTCGCTGGCGGCCTTTTTCTCACTGGCCTCCTCCACCAGCTCCAGAATGCGGGACACGGTGGACTCGCTGCAGGGCTTGGTGACCTGCAGACGCAGCGTGCCGCTCTGGTTGACGCAGCCGCTGATGACCTCATCCCCGGGCCCCACCTGGCGGGGCACGGACTCGCCGGTGAGGGCGGCGGTATCCAGGGCGGAGGAGCCCGTGAGCACCACACCGTCCAGAGCCACCCGCTGCCCGGGCCGCACCACGATCACGTCCCCCACGGCCACGTCCTCCGGGTCCTGCTCGGTGACGGTGCCGTCGGCACCTTCCACCAGGGCCGTGTCGGGCCGGATGTCCATCAGGGCGGCGATGGACTGGCGGGAGCGGGTGACGGCATAGTCCTGAAACAGCTCGCCCACCTGGTAAAAGAGCATGACGCCCACGGCCTCGGCATACTCGCCGGTGAAAAAGGCGCCCACGGTGGCCAGGGCCATGAGGAAATTCTCATCAAACACCTGTCCCCGGCAGATGCCTCCCACGGCCCGGCTCAGTACGTCATAGCCGATGACGGCATAGGGGATCAGGTACGCCGGCCACAAAAGGAGCGGCCAGCCCGCCGCTGTTTCCGGTCCGGTCAGGAGCGGCAGCGGACGGGAAAGGTACACCGCAGGCAGCAGCCGGATCCCCACCAGCAGCACCGCCGCGGCGAGGATGCGCCACAGGGCGCGGCGCTGGGAACGGGTGAGCTTGTGCATGGAAAAGACCTCCTTTAAGATGCTTCAGCGCACCACACGGCAGTCCGGGTCCACCTTGCAGCAGGCCTGGGCCGCCTGCTCCACGATGGCGTCGAAGCGGTCGTCGTCGGCCTCGATGGTGAGCTTCTGGGTCATGAAGCTGACGGTGGCGGCGTGGACGCCGTCGATCTTGCGGATGGCGGCCTCCATCTTCGCCGCGCAGTTGGCACAGTCCAGGTTCTCCATGGCAAAACGCTTCTTCATTGAAAATTCCTCCTCAAAATAGAATGGATTGTGGAAAACTTACTCGCTGATGTGCTCCAGGCCCTGGTCCAGAATGGTTTTGACATGCTGGTCGGCCAGGGAGTAGAACACGGTCTTGCCGTCCCGGCGGGCCTTCACCAGCCGGGCGTTTTTCAGTGCCCGCAGCTGGTGGGAGATGGCGGACTGGGTCATGCCCAGCAGCGCCGCCAGGTCGCACACGCACATCTCCGACTCCTCCAGCACGTACAAGATCCGCACCCGGGTGGAATCGGCAAAGATGCGGAACAGCTCCGTCAG
Organism: uncultured Oscillibacter sp.; assembly: GCA_902462475.1. Next base: position 2,238 of record CABQCB010000036.1, read on the forward strand.
GTCGTAGAGGGTGTCCTCCCCCGGCATGGTGCCGCGCACCTTTTCCACGATGTCCTCGTGGGCGTGGATAAAGTCACAGCACTCCACATTGTAGCGGTCCTCCATGTGCGGCCTCCTTTCATATGAATGATTGTTCATATGTTCAGTATAGCAAGAGAAATCCGTTTGTCAACCCCCTTCGGAAAAAAAGTGGAAAGAAGCGGACAAATGTGGTACACTAACCGGGAAAAGAATGAAAAAAGGAGCAAAGTATGAACGAATTGGAACAGGAGATCGCCCGCCGGGAGGAAAAGAACGGCTTCATGCACCATAACCACATTGAGATGGAGCTGGTGGAAAAGGACCACGCGGTGTTCCGGCTGACCATCCGGCCCGAGAGCAAGAACCCCTACGGCATGGTCCACGGCGGCGCCATCTACACCCTGGCGGACAACGCCACCGGCGTGGCCGCCCACACGGACGGGCGCTATTATGTGACCCAGACCAGCGCGCTGCACTTTTTGAGAAACCAGTCCGAGGGCACGGTGCGGGCCTCGGCCACGGTGCGGCACCGGGGCAAGTCCACGGTGCTCACGGCGGTGGACATCACCGGCGAGGGCGGCAAGCTCATCGCCACCGGCGAGTTCACCTTCTTCTGCGTGGACAAGGCGCTGATGGATTCCAAGGTGGCCCAAAAGTAAAAAAGAAGCGCCCGGCGGAAGCCGGGCGCTTTCGTTTGTGGTAAAAGCAGTGTGCTTTTTATTCTCCCCGGAAAAAGGGGTTTTCCATCTCGTCCCACCGCAGGCTCTCCGGCAGGGCGATCTTCATGACGCGGGCGGGCCGGCCCTTGCCGGTGGAGTGCTTGCCCACCACGGTGACGCAGCCGGCCTCCTCCAGCCGGGAGATGATCCGGTTGACGCTGCGCTCGGTGATGCCCATGCCCCGGGCCAGCTGGTCGGAGGTGAGGGTGTCCCCATGGGACCGCAGGCACTGGCGGATCTTGTCCAGCGTCTCCATGCTCACCTGGATCTTCCGGGCGAAGAATTCGGCGGCCTGCTCCTGGGGCGGTGCGTCGGTGTCCAGCGGCGTGAGGGATTGATCCTCTCCCTCCGCCAGGAAGGAGGTGCCCGAGTGCTCCTTCACCGCGTGGTTGAGGGCCATGGTGGCCCGGGACTTGGCCACCAGCATGGCGCTGCCGATGCCGATGCCCATCCACACCCGAAACTCCGGCGACCGCTGGCCGAAGCGCAGCAGCTTCCAGTGCTCCTTGCTTTTCAAAAAGGCGTTCATGAGCATGCTGCGGGTGGTGAGGATGAAGAAGTGATCCAGCCCGTCGCCGAACACGGCCGCCTCCATCCGCTGGGCGGCGGCGTAGACCTGTTCGCGGAATTCGTTCTGGTACTGCATCTTCTCCCATTCCCGGATGAACAGGTCCTGCTCGCTGTCGAAGGTGTAGTCGAAGCGGATGGCGATGACCGCCAGCTTGCCCTGGTTTTCCCGGGCGGACAGGTCCAGGATCTGCAGGTGGTACACCTGCTCCTGGACGATCTCCTCTGCCGGATAGATCCGCACGCAGGGGATGCCCTCGGCCACCAGGGGCTCCATGATGTGCTCCATGCTGGTAAAGCAGGCGCTCACCTCCCCCCGGAGATAGCACCCCCGGTGGAACTCCTGAAGCTTTTTCTCATAGCCCGGCTCTTCAAAGTCGCAGGGGGCCCGGAGGATCTCCGTGCCGTGGATGCCCGCCCGCTCCAGCACCTGGCGCATGAGCTCCGGCTCGTAGCGGTCCACGCTGATGGCCTTGAGGTCGCTGCCGTGGACGGCCATGGCCTCCAGCAGGGCCTGGAGGGCGGCCGTGCGGCTGTGGGGCAGATAGCTCCAGGGAATGGTGGGCGAGACCCGCTTGCGGGCATAGGCGAAGTTGGTGGGGCCGGTGAAGAGGATGGCGTCCACCTCCCGCTGGGCCTGGAAGGCGGCGGCCATCTCCCCCGCCTGCTCGTAAAATTCCGAGCAGTGGTAGACAAACTGCACGTCCGGCAGATCCCGCTGGGCTACATTTTTAATAATGTTGACCGTGATCGCCGGGCCAATCACGCCAATTTTCATCGGAATAATTCTCCCTTTCGACGATTAAAGACACAAAAACCAATTTTGGACATTATTTTACGCCTATTAAAGACGTTAGTCAAGTGCTACTTTAAACAAATAAACTACCATTGCAAAAGATCCATTGGGAGGGAGAACGATGAAAAATGAAGCCATGTACCGGGAGCTTCTGGACCTGCTGACCACAGATTCCGCTTCCGGAAAGGAGTCCGCTATTGCGGACAAGCTGGAGGTCAAGCTCCGTGAGCTGGGCTGCACGGTCACCCGGGACAACGCCGGCGAGACCTTCGGCGGTGAGTGCGGCAATCTGATCGGCATTCTGGAAGGTGAGCTGGACGGGTCTGTGATGCTCAGTTCCCACATGGACCGTGTGCCCAACGGCTACGGCATCCAGCCTGTGGAAAAGGACGGCGTCCTCTATTCCGACGGCACCACCATTCTGGCGGCGGACGATATCTCCGGCGTGTGCGCCATTTTGGAGGGCGTGCGCCAGGCCAAGGCCTCCGGCAAGCCCCTGCCCCGCATCGAGATCATCTTCTCCGTGGGCGAGGAGACGGGCCTCTTCGGTGCCAAGGCCATCGACGTTTCCACCCTGAAATCCCGCATCGGCTATATCTTTGACTCCCCCGGCGGCATCGGCCGGTTCGTCAACGGCGCGCCGGGCATGTACCACCTGAACGTGACCCTCACGGGCCGCCCCGCCCACGCGGGCAACGAGCCGGAAAAGGGCATCGACGCGGGCAACGCCATGTGCGACATGCTGGCCACGCTGAAGCAGGGCCGTCTGGACCCCCAGTCCACCGCCAACTTCCCCATCCTCTCCACCGGCTCCACCTCCCGCAACGTGGTGTGCGACTTGGCCTCCTTCAAGGGCGAGGCCCGCAGCCGGGACCTGCAGAAGCTGGAGGAGTATGTTGCCTACTTTGAAGACCACTGCAACGCCGTGGCAAAAAAGCACAATGTGGGCATCCAGCTGGAGAAGATCCAGAACTTCCTGCCCTTCCTGATCCCCGAGGACGACCAGGTGCTCCAGGTGGCCAAGGCCGCCTGCGAGAAGCTGGACCTGCCCTTCCGGGTGGAGGTTGGCGGCGGCGGAATGGACGCCAACATCTACAATGCCCAGGGTATGGCCACCGTGGGCGTGGCCACCGGCTACACCAAGAACCATACCAAGGCCGAGCAGCTGGTGCTGGAGGACTTCTTCCGCTCCGGCGAGCTGTGCCAGACCCTCATCGAGACGTTCGCGGAAAGCTGCGCGTCGAAATAAATGTGTGTGTAAAACCTAAGGAGGCAAGAAAATGGAAATGACAACCTATCAGGCAGTATTTGCCGTACTGCTCATCTTCTTCGTGGGCGACCTGGTGGGCGCCCTGACCAAGGCGAAGATCTCTTCGATGTTCGTCATCATGATGGGCTTTTTGGTCCTGTTCATGACCGGCGTCTACCCCGCCAACATCATGGAAGTGTCCGGCTTTGCCGGTGTGGCCAGCCTGGGCCAGTACTTCCTGCTCTTTAACATGGGCACGTCCGTGGACATCGCCACGCTGAAAAAGGAGTGGCGGACCGTGCTGTGCGCCGTGGTGGGCATGGCGGCCGCCATCCTGGGCTGCGCCGTGGTGATCCCCATTGTGGGCAAGGACTTCGCCCTGGCTGCCGCTCCCGTGGTCAACGGCGGCATCGTGGCCACCACCACCATGGTGGATGCGTGCAACAGCCTGGGCCTGGATACCGCTGCGGCTCTGGCCACCTTCATCTATGCCGTGCAGAAGTTCGTGGGCACCCTGCCCGCCTCCAACTGCGGCCTGGGCGTGGCCAACGCCCTGGTGGCCGACCTGCGGGCCAAGCACGCCGCCGACCCCACTTACAGCTGGTATGCCGAGCAGGCTGCCTCTGTGGGCGGTGAGAAGAAGACCTACTTCTGGGAGAACAAGAAGAAGTACTACACCACCTTCATCTGCCTGGCCATCGCCGCCGCGTTCATGTGGCTGGCCCAGATCCTGGGCGAGCTGTGCCAGGGCTGGGTGAACATGTCCATCTGGTGCATGGTGTTCGGCATCATCGCCCGCAACACCGGCCTGGTGCCCTCCAACCTGCTGCGTGACTATGCCAAGGCCAACGGCTTCTTCTCTTTCCTGTCCCTGTGCACCATCATCCCCTCCCTGGCCAAGGTGGACCTTAGCATGCTGCCCACCATCGGCTTTGCCACCGTGGTCATCTTCGTGGCCGTGCTGGTGTTCACCTTCATCGTGTTCTACCTGACCCCCGCCTGGAAGATCGTGGGCAGCAAGAACCTGTCCATCGGCATTGCCATGTGCCAGATGATCGGCTATCCCGGCACCGAGCTGATCGCCACCGAGATCACCAACGCCGTGGCCCAGACGCCCGAGGAGCGCGACGCTGTGTCCGCCAAGATCCAGACGGCCTACGTCATCTCCGGCTTCACCTCCGTCACCATCCTCTCCGTGTTCATCGCCAGCGTGCTGGCCAAGATGCTGTAAGAGCCTGAGAAAGACCTATGATCACCATCTTGCTTCGGCAGATCGCCATCATGGCGCTGCTGATCGCGGTGGGCGTGGTGCTCCGGCGCAAGGGCTATTTGTCGGAGCAGGGTACGAAAGACCTGGGCGCCATCTTGCTGCGGATCATCATCCCCTGCGTCATCATCAAGTCCTACATCGTGCCCCGCACGCCGGAGCGCATCCAGGCGCTGGCCCTTTCGGCGGGCCTTGCCCTGCTGGGCTTCCTGGCGGCTATGGTGCTGGCCTATGTGGTATTCGGCAAGCGCCGGCGCATGGAGAACTTCGCCGCTGCCTTCTGCAACGCGGGCTTCATCGGCATCCCCCTGGCCCAGGCGGCCATCGGGGAGGAGGGCGTTTTCTACGTGGCGGCCTCCGTGGCCCTTTTGAACCTGTTCCAGTGGACCTACGGCGTGTACATCATGGCCGACCGGCGGGATGCCATCTCCGCCCGGAACGTGGTCAAAAACCCGGTGGTCATCGGCATCGTCATCGGTGTGGTGCTGTTTTTCACCGCCGTGCCGGTGCCGGAGATCGTCACCTCCACCCTGGGCTACATCGCCGGCATGAATACGCCGGTGGCCATGATCCTCATGGGCACCTACCTGGCCCAGCTCTCCTGGCGGGAGCTGCTGGATAGGCGGGCCTGGGGATGCGTGGCCATGCGCCTGGTGGTGATCCCCGCCGTGATTTTGCTGCTGTTCTGGCTGCTGCCCATCAACAGCACGGATGTTGCCATGGCGGCGTTTCTGGCCGCGGCCACGCCGGTGGGCGCCAACATCTGCGTGTTTGCCCAGCAGTACGGCTGCGACTACAAGCTCAGCGTGGTGACCGTGTGCCAGAGCACCGTGGTCTCCATCGTTACGGTGCCGGCCCTGGTGGCCCTGGCCCAGATGCTGCTGTAAAGAAAAAAGAGCCTCCCGCTTTTTGCGGGAGGCTCTTTTCAGCGTGTTTTCACTTGCGCAGGGACATGGTGAAGGTGAAGCGGGTGGAGACGGCGTCGCTCTCGGCCCGCAAAGTGCCCTTGTGGATGGAGGCGATGTTCTCCGCGATGGCAAGGCCCAGGCCGAAGCCGCTCTTCTCCCCCCGGGAGTCGTCCGCCCGGTAAAACCGCTCAAAGAGGTGGGAGAGCTTTTCCGGCGGGATGGGCTCGCCGGGGTTGGCCACCGTCAGCCGTGCCTGCCGGTCCAGCTTCTGCACGGAGAGGGTGATGGTGCCGCCGTCGGCGCCGTATTTGATGGCGTTGTCCAGCAGGATGCTCACCAGCTGGCGCAGCCGGTCCGCGTCTCCCTGGACCCAAACGTCGGGGGCGATGTCGTAGACCAGGGACTTGCCCGCCTCGTAGGCCACCGGCTCGAAGGCCAGCACGCAGTCCTCCGCCGTGTCCGAGAGGGACACCTGGGAAAAGACCGGCGCTGTGGACATGTTGTCCGCCCGGGCCAGGGTGAGCATCTGCTCCACCAGGGACTTCATCTGCCGGGCCTCGGAGTGGATGTTGTCCGCCCAGCGGGCGCTGCGCCCGTCCAGCTGGGCGCTCTCCAGCAGCTCCGCGTTGGAGAGGATGACGGTCAGGGGCGTTTTCAGCTCGTGGGAGGCGTCGGAGAGGAACTGGCGCTGGGCCTTCCAGGCCCGCTCCACCGGGACCGTTGCCCAGCGGGAGAGCAGCACCGACGCTGCCAGCAGCAGCAAAAAGGCGCCCAGGGCAATGGGCAGGTAGGAAAGGAGCGTCCTGCGCAGCATGGCCTGCTCCATGGACATGTCCACAAAGGCGATCTTCTCATAGGCGCCGTTGTCCTGGCGCAGGTAGCGAAGGCCGTAGCTTGTGATGGTGCCCTCGTTTTTCTCCTGGCGCAGGCAGGCGCTGAGGATGTCCTGGAGCACCTCCGTGTCCTCCAGGTTGGAGTAGGTGCCGCCGGTGACGTAGGCGATGCCGTTCTGGGGCCACACATTGACGGTGAAGTAGGGCAGCAGCACCCGCTCCTGGCCCCGGAAAATGGCGATGTCCGGCCGGTCGGCGTCGGAGTAATAGCCCATGCCGTCGTCCTGGATCACCTGATAGAGCACCTGACGGCTGATGGCCTCGATGCTGCGCTGGACGGAGTAGTTCACCGCCAGGAAGATGCATAAAAGCACCACGGATACCAGCGACATGCTCAGCGCCACAAATTTCAATCGGAGCTTCCGGATCAACGGCCGCACCCCCTTTGTGGAAAAGCTTGTTGAAAAAGTGGATAATTCTGTGGAAAAGTGGAAAAAACGTCAATCCTTTGGAAATTCCAGGCAATAGCCCACCATGCGGATGGTCTTGATGCGCACCTGAGAGTGCAGATGATCCAGCTTTTTGCGCAAAAAGGAGATGTAGACCTCCACATTGTTGTCCTCGGCGTCGGACTCATAGCCCCAGATCTTCAAAAGCAGGGACTCCTTGGTGATGACCTGCTTTTGGTTGAGCATCAAAAGCTCCATCATGTCGAACTCCCGGCGGCTCAGCCGCACGCTGCGCTCCCCGCACGAGAGGGTGAAGGAGCTCTTTTCCAGCGTCAGGTCGGCGCACTGGATCTGGTCGGTGTTCCGCAGCTCCGGCTGGCGGCGGCCCAGGGCCCGCACGCAGGCCATGAGCTCCTTGGGCTCAAAGGGCTTGGTCAGGTAGTAGTCGGCCCCCTGATCCAGACCGGACACCCGGTCGGAAAGCTCGCTGCGGGCCGTGAGCATCAAAACCGGCACGGCGCTGCCGGAGGCGCGCAGCTGCCGCAGCACGGAAAAGCCGTCCATCTTGGGCAGCATCACGTCCAGGATCACCACGTCGTAGATGCCGGTCAGGGCGTTGTCCAGCCCGGACTCCCCGTCGTGGCACACGTCGGCGGCGTAGCCGTCCAGCTCCATCAGGTCCTGCAAGGTGGCGGCCAGCCGCACCTCGTCTTCCACGATCAAAACACGCAAGGTTCAAGCGCCTCCTCTTTTGTCATGTTGGGTGTTTCACCCGCCCAGGCCGTTTTGCGCCAGGGTCAGCATGGGCGCGGCCGCCTCCGAGGAGAGCTGGTAGATGGCCTCCTCCCCGCTCAGGCGCACATAGCGGCCCGCTCCGTCCACGGACGCGGCGCCGATGGTCAGCGTCACGGTCTGCTCGGTGCCGGCGTCGGAGGTATAGGTCACCTCCACCGTGGCCGCCGGCGCGTCAAAGCCGCAGATGGACGCGGCCTCATCGGAGGGGCGGTAGTCCACGCACTTGGTGAAGGTCAGAAGCTCCAGCTGCTCCAGCAGGGAGGAAACGGTCTCGTTGTCCGTCACGTCCTGCCCGCCGCAAAGCCAGGTCTGGCCGCCGTCTTCTGCGCTGCCGGCGGTGATGGTGGTCTCCGCCGCGCCGACCACCGTGCAGGAGAGAATGGTCTTTTCCGTCAGGGCCGGCAGCACCGGGAGCTGGGCCATGTCGTAAATGGCCACGGAGAGCTTTTCCACCAGGGCTCCGTCAAAGATGTACACCTGGGCCGGGTCGTCGTCCATGAGGGCGTAGTAGCTCTTGCCGTCGGTGGTGGTCTTGCCGAAGTCCAGCCGCAGCACGGACCCGTCGGCCCGGGTGGCGGAGATGTACACGGAGGGATCGTCCAGATCGTAGTCCTCCAGGGCCTTGTCCGGCGTGATGGTCTGCTGGGGCTTGAGATCCGTCAGCATGGCGCAGATCTCCTCCACCGTGGTGTCGTTGAGGGGGAAGGTGGGGTCATCCGCCCAGATCCACTGATCAGTCTCCGGGTCCACGGAAAAGGACAAGGTGGCGGAGCCGTTGCTGTAAGAAAGGGCGGCGTAGCTGTGGACGGAGTCCGCGCTCAGCTGGACCGACTCTTCCTCCGGGGCCTGCTGGGCCTGGCGGTATTGGTGGTAGCGCACGCCGCCCACCACCAGGACCAAAATCACCAAAACCATCAAAATCGAGAATAGGGTGCCGTTCATGCGCCGCTGTCTCCAGTCCATCTCCATAAGGGGAAATTCCTCCGATCGTGAGAATCGGCGCACCGGTCTGTCCCGGGGCCGTAATCAAAACCATTATACCACCAACGGCGGTCTTGGGATAGTAGTCATTATAAAAAAGAAGCTGAAACGCATCTGAAAGTCCGCCTTCGGGGCATGGCGGGGACTGCATGTGAAAAGAAATTGCAAATATTTCCTGCTTCTCCCGGGAAAACACGGAATTTTCCTTGCAAAAAAAGACACCCTTCTATATAATGATTAGGCCAATTCACACTACCCGGGCCGGAATGCGACCGCCCGGCAAAAATGGAGGAAATGAACGTGAGAGGAGTTCACAGCGCGGTAGACGATATTCGCCGCAACGTATTTACCGAGGTTGCCCGCCTGGCCTACGAGGGCGGGGACATGAGCCGTGTGGACATGATCCCCTACAAGATGATCCAGGGCGAGGTGGCCCACCACCGCCACGACGTGTTCCTGGAGCGTGCCATCGTGGAAGAGCGGGTGCGCCTGGCCCTGGGCATGAACCTGGAGCCTGCCGGCGCCAATGCCCCCGTCAGCGCCCACATGCAGGAAGTGGTGGAAGCCGACGACAAGTACTTTGAAGAACCCCTGGTCAATATCATCCCCTTCGCCTGCAACGCCTGCCCTCCCAAGCAGATCCGCATCACGGACAGCTGCCAGGGCTGCATCTCCCACCCCTGCATGAACGTGTGCCCCA